>JBBRFT010000126.1:0-9788 GCA_038241375.1 Spirochaetota bacterium | reverse complement strand
GTAAGCATAAGTTTCTAATGCGTCTTCGCGGTCATAAACTTCCTGACTTGCTCCGCAAAAGGTGCATTTGCCTGCGGAGCCTGCCGAAGCATCCCAGGTGTGCTGCATGCGCTCATAGAAAATATTACCCTCTTCATTTGTAAATGATTCACAAACTGAATACTTTCCATTGGCAGTTTTTGTGCAATACACGCTTCTGCGAGACAATAAAGCAGTCAACTCAGTAATGGCCATGCCGAATAGCTGTCTGGTAAAGATGTGATTAATTCGTTCCTGCTTATCCGGTATTTTATTCTCTAAACCAGTCATCAATCGCTTAGCCATTTCACGCAAGAAAACACCGCTTTTGCTTACCGGGTCTAAAAATTTAGCATCAGGATTACTCCACAATTCGGCTGGGAGCAAATCCAAAATATTGTTCGCTAAACCTGGTGGAGTAAAAACTTCATCATTGCTCAAATTAGCAAGGCATGATAGTACATCCGGATTATAGTTCATATTATTATTCAGCATCAGCAACCCTCAAAAAATGGATTAGTGGAAAATCTTTAACCGGGACATCAATAGCTGCGATATTACCTTCATCGTTAAACATCATGAGTTGGGGCTCTTCAACCAGGTTTTTAAACACATAATCCCTACGTTTAAGCAAGCTACCATTAACAGGTGACCATTCAGAGAAAACGATCGGCTCTTTTGTCGATGGATTTGTAAAATCTAAAGCATCACCAAATTGAATATTCCGGCTAAGTACATATTGCATACTGTTACGGCATTCGTCCTTGCAATTATCTTTAAATAGTGAAGAGTAATGGGAATTGAATATTGCATAAAGCCTACTACGGCATTCTTCAACATTATCTTGCAGAATATCAATACCGTATATACTGGAAACAGCTAAAACGCCATATCGTTCATATTCTATTTGACTTTTAGCATATCTTGTTTTGACGACATTAAGTTTTCTTTCAAGAACTTCTGCCAAAAAATTCCCATTACCGCAAGCAGGCTCAAGAAATCTTGAATCAATCCTTTCTGTTTCTTGTTTAACAAGATCAAGCATAGCATTGACTTCACGTGCAGAGGTGTATACTTCACCATGATCGGTAACGCGTTTTTTCGAGACTACTTGCTTTTCAGTTTTCTTCAAATTACTACCTACTTCAATATTCACAAAACATCCTTACGTTTTTTCTTTTCTTTAGCCCGCCATGAAAGCAAGCCAAGACGTTACTCCGAACGCCGCGTGTTAACATTGTAATATGCTAAAAGCGCAATTACGAAAAGTTTTCTACACACGAAACACGGATATTGATATTGAATGCGACCGATTAACCTTTTTCTAACGATTCTAAATAATATATAATCTTTTCTTCATCTGTCGAATAATTTATAAATGATATTTTTTTTATTTTAGAAGTATACAATTTTGGTAATTCAACTGTGTATGAATCACCAATTGAAGGAGACATCTTACCCCTTATTTCTTCTTTGTCTTCAAAAACTAAATGAAAAGTATGATTTGAAGTATCTGCACCAACAAGCCAACCGCGGGCTTCAAATATTTCTTCTTCCAATTCGCTTGTTTCTTCGATAGTCTGCTTAAGAATTTTCATTTTTTCATAACTAACATAAACTTCAGTAAAAACTTCATTATTTGTAATCCAAGAAATATCAGCGCCAAGCCCTGCAATTACATGATCATCGATCCAGTTATACATAGAACGAATTGATGCTGGGCCAAGTTCACTAACAAAATGTTTAACTTCTTCTCTACTGGTGGCAGAGAGCATTTCTGTTGTTTTTTTCATTGCAAGTTGTAAATCATTTATAAATAATAAACGTTCACTCGGAATAGTCATAGCTACCCCCAATGAACCAGTATATGAAAAAGCAAAATTTAATGAAGTTTCTTTTGTTACTTCAGGGTTTATTCTTCCTCGTTTTTTTGGACCTGTTTTTATAGAATCGTATGTTATTGAAAACCATTTTTGAAAATTTTTAAGAGCACTGCCAAAAGCAAGGATTGGATAATTATCATTTGCTTCGGCAATTATTCTATATGTACAAACATCTTGAGCACTATTTTCTGAGGATGATAAAAATTTAGATTGAAGAGATTCATAGCGGTTTTGAAGTGATTCATATGACAGTTGAAGTGATAACTTGTCAGGTTCTTTTGATAAATTAATTTCTAAATTTCTTAAAGCTGCCTGGGTTTCATTAATTTTATTTATTATATCTAATAGATGTTTCATATAATTCCGCCTGTTTTGACAACAGCTATACCTTTAAAATCATTTCCTCTACTAAAGCCAAACTGTCTAATCCAATAGGACATATTATACATATTAAGAGTTTCATGCGGACTGCCAGTTGGAAACATTACTAAAATATAAGAATCGCATAAATGAGAACTTTTCAAATTTGAACTTATTTTTCTTAAAATATTTTTTTGATCAACAGTGCCATTATCTATTGTATCGGCATTAACTTTAACAACAATATCTGAATCATTCGGATTTTCTTTCAGTGTTAAAAAGCTTCCATCAATTAGTATTTCTGCCGGTATTGCTGCATGCTCTATTTCAGATATTATAACATCCAATGAATCCATAATTTTCCCACGGGTAGATGAGGTTGGAAAGCTATCTACACATAAACTACGCAGTTTTTTTAAATCGAAATCATATAATCCTGGTGCTAAAAGCGGAGGAAATTCAATAGTTGGTGTAAGCATGTTTATCTCACTATTAATTTTATTTTGCGAGCCAAGACGGTGAGCATCCTGAGTTTTCGCACTTATGGCATACAATGCTTTGTTATGCGTCGTTGTGTTGTCTTTTTCATAGATACTATTTTCAATTGCCATTTTTATTCATTTTTAATAGCTTTATATTTTCATTAATATCATAAAGCTTAATATTAATTTTATCAATGCTATAATTAGGATCATTTTGTTGTAATAAACGAATTATTTCACTTTGTTTGTTTGATATTTCTTTTAAATTTTCTAATGACGGATCTTTCAGACGGTTTGCATACCAAATTGAAATAAAATAAATTAGAAATCCGCTAAGTCCAATGGTAATAGCTGATCTAAATATAATAAAAATATATTTATTAAATTTTATTAACGGTACCCTTTGATCTTCAACAATTTCTTTAAAATTGCGTAAATAAAAAATTCTAATTTTATGTAGTATATTTGGTGTACCATCTAAAGATGTAATGTGCATGTATGCAATAAAATATTTCCAATGTTTTCTTAGATATCTTTCATTACTTAATTTTTTAGTGTTTGTTAAAAAGTCTAATACGATATAATCTTCACGGACTTTTAAATTTTCAGTTTTCGCTGGACGAAGTGTAATAAAAACTGATCCATTGTCGAGCAAATAGTATTCTAAAGTAGTACCATGTTCAGTTAAAAGTTTTTTCTGAACTTCAAAACCTTTAAATGTAGTTGATGAATCAAAAGGTCTGGGACCATAAAAAACTTGAACAACACGTTTGTCAAGACCGCCATTCCAGCCGCCCGGAGTTATGCTTAAACAATAGTACTTATCAAATTGATCATTTGATTCATCTTTTTTACTGATTTCAGCAAATGTTTTTTTTGAATTTTCATAAAATGTTTTAAAATGATTATACTTATCGATTCTGTTTAACATATCATTCCTTGTTATGTATACAAATTTTGCCAAAGACTTCACACATAACAATATTATATGTGAAGTCTTTCATGGAATATTTCTCAAAGTATGATAGACGTATTATTCAGCACAATATCACTATAAATCAATTTCTCATTCAATTTTTAAAAATGAAATCAATGATAAATCACATCTGCCAAAACTGCCTCATCCGCCGTGCCGACCACCAGCACCACAAACTCTCACAAACAAAACTTTTCCGGAAAATATATCCGGAATTTATAGATCATCCCGACAATCTATTGCTCTACTGTGCAACATGTCACAACAATAAATCAATCATAAAATGGTCTGAGAGAGAATTTTGTGAACATTTTAATATAAAAATTCGTAGTAGATCCGGAAAATGATTGACAATTAATTAGTATTTAAGTATATGCTTTATATCTGATTAATGATCCCCCATGAAAGTCTTTGACACAACTTCTTTTGTAACCTTTGCCGAGCCGGTACTTATCCGGCTTGGCATTAACTATATTGACTTCAAATATGACTACGAAGCTTTATGCAAAGAACTAAACGAACTCGAAAAGAAAAACTATTCCGGATACTTAAAACAGGTCAGACAGATTGCAGAGGATGACTTTTTCTTCTTTGCCTGGTTCGTTTTAGGTTTGCCGCTTGAGCACCCTTACCTTCTTGCAAGGTGCTATGAAATTCAGGATAACATTGACGAAAAGTATTTATACATCTCCGCTGCACGGGATCACTGGAAATCTGTTCTTAATACAATAGCCTTCCCGATATGGCAGACCACTCTTGATCCTAATCAGACATTTGCAATACTCAGCTTTCAGAGAGATAAATCTTTAGGTCAGCTGATGTCCATTAAACAGATTCTTGAAACAAATCCTCTGCTGCATTTAATCTGGCCGGAGATTTTCTTTGAGAAGAAACAACCGGCAACTAAATGAAACATATACAGCAAATTATCTGTCCAGCTATCAAGCACCGTAAAATAAGGAACATTTAACTCATGGGGACTTGTAGAGAATAGCCCTGTGTCTAATCACTTTGACTGGTTATTTGTCGATGACCCGGTTACTCTGGATAAATCCGCTTCCACTGAACATACTGAGAAGGTTAAAACAGCTTTCCCTATGACTGTGAACTAACATCATCCAAAAATAAATCAAAAAGTTTATCTCTTCAAAAATTTAGAAATTCCGGCTCATTTCCCCTCGAAAATTATATCTTGACACTTATCTCCCCTGAATTACTTTTTTAAAAAATCTGTTAAGGAGCAAACTCATGTTACCCTTTAATTTACCCGGCGGCGGCGAATGGCTTGTTATAATTGGAATTATCGCTCTTCTTTTCGGAGGGAGTAAAGCTATGGCCTCAATGAAAGATATGGGGAAAGAGGTTTACAAGCTCAAGAAAGATGTTGAAGATATAAAAGACGAAGTGAAAATTGATATAATCAAACTTAACGATAAAGACTGAACTGAAATGGAATGATCAAACCACTAATATTAGCTGGAAACAGTAATGCCGGTTTAATAAACCGGTTTTTTCAGGCATCTGATCTATATAAAATGATAAAGGCTTAAGGAGAAACAACTTGGATTACTACAAAATAAAAGGCGGTAAAAAACTTAACGGTGAAGTAAGGATTTCCGGCGCAAAGAACGCTGCTCTCCCCATCATTGTTGCAAGTCTGCTTGCTGATGGTGAAACCGTTTTAAAAAATGTTCCCGACCTTATGGATATACGCACCATAATCAAGGTTATTGAATATCTTGGCGCGGAGACCGAATTTGACAGTGAAAAGAATACACTTAAAATAAGAGTAAACGGCATAAAAAACGGCGAGATGCCATACGAGCTTGTGAAGACTATGCGCGCTTCGGTTTACGTCATGGGCCCTCTCCTTGCAAGACTTGGTGAAGCCGATGTCTCTCTTCCGGGAGGATGTGCAATCGGTGAGAGACCTGTCGATATTCATCTTGCAGGATTCGAAGCTATGGGTGTTAACATTGAGCTTGAACATGGGAATATTAAGGCTCGTTCGAAAAAGCTTACCCCTGCGAACTTTACAATGAGACAGATATCCGTTGGTGCCACAGCAAATCTTATGATGGGCTCCGTTCTCACATCGGGAAAGACTGTCCTTGAAAACTGTGCACTTGAACCTGACATTGTCGATCTCGGTCTATTTCTTAATAAAATGGGTGCGAAGATCAGCGGACTTGGAACTGAAAGAATAGTAATAGAAGGTGTAAAAAAACTCACCCCGACAACATATTCGATTATGGCGGATAGAATAGAAGCCGGAACATTTCTTCTAGCAGGAGCTATAACTAAGGGTGACGTGAAGATAACAAACTGTGTTCCCGAGCATATAGAATCTCTAACGGATCTGCTTACACAGTCGGGATATAATATTGAATCTGGTAAAGACTCTGTCAGAATTACTCCCGGGAAAAATCTTAGCGGTTTTATGATTAAAACTCTCCCCTACCCCGGCTTTCCTACGGATTTACAGGCACCTTTAATGTCACTTGCCACTACAATCCCGGGAATAAGTGTTATAATAGAAACTATTTTCGAAAACAGATATACCCACGTTGGTGAATTGAGACGCCTGGGAGCTGATATCAGTATAGAAGGGAATGTTGCAGTGATTAAAGGCACCAAAAAACTCATGTCAGCCCCGATTATGATGTCTGATCTCCGCGCAGGAGCTTCTCTTGTGGTTGCGGCTCTTGCATCCAAAGGATCGACAGAAATTCGAAGAATTTATCATTCTGACCGCGGTTATGAAAAATTAACTGATAAGTTATCCGCCTTAGGTGCCGATATTAAAAGGGTAAAAGGGGGAACTTTCTAATGCTGAGAGGAATATACACAGGCGCGAGCGGAATGCTTGCTCAGGATGCAAAGATGGATGCAATTGCCAACAACCTTGCAAATGTTGATAAAACAGCTTATAAAAAAGATATAGCTATATTCAAATCATTCCCTGAGATGCTGATCCGCAGAATCAATGAAAGCGGCCTGGGTGTAACACCGGCAGGTTCCTACGACGCAGCACCATACGTCGGGAAACTCGGTACCGGAGTTGAACTTAACGAAGTTTTTACAGACTTTGAGCAGGGTTCACTCCAGAGAACAGAAAATAACTTCGACCTTGCACTTGAAGGTAAGGGCTTCTTCACTGTAATGACAGAGAGAGGCGAGAGATATTCCAGAGATGGTTCTTTTACTATAAATCAGGACGGAATACTCATGACTCATAACGGGAATCCTGTTATGGGTGAAAACGGAATAATACAGGTTCACCACAACAATTTTATCGTAAATGAAAGAGGTGAAATCGTTGTAAACGGTGATTTATCCGCTAATGCGAGAGATGTTGTCAGCATGAGCAGCAACAACTGGTCAAATCCCATTGTAATAGATAAACTTAAACTTGTCGATTTTGAAAACATCAGAGAGGTTAAAAAAGAGGGAGACTCCATGTACCGGGAAACCGAATACTCAGGACCTCCCCTTCCTCCCGGAGAGCTGAAGGTAATCCAGGGATTTCTCGAAAAATCAAACGTCAACATTGTAAGAGAGATGGTGGACATGATTGAGGTTCAGAGAAGCTACGAAGCTAATCAGAAAACCGTTACGTCGCATGATCAGACTCTTGGAAAGCTGATAAATGAAGTAGCAAGGTAACACATTATATTTCAGACAATTTAAATGATTTTAATATATAAATGGTAGAGAAAAGGCGGGAAATTTTTCCTGTCTTTTTTTTTACTCATAAGTAAGTTGCGTAATTTTATTAAATTCAGCACTTACTTATGAGGTATTTCCACGACGACAAGTGGTGGTGTGATCTTTGGCTACTCAAAAACCATTGATAAAATTCCTCCGCGCCACGCCGAAGATCCGGCACAGATAAAATGCCACCGATTTATGAGTCGATAGAATAATTTTACTTAAAAATATACTCACAATTTAAAATTTTTTAATATAAAAAATTTGTAATATTCTTAGAAAATAATTATATACAATGAAAGTGTTTTATTTTAATGCTTAACTTGCCTGTTCTTAATAAAATATATACTTTTATTAAATTGTTAATTAAAATCGGAGAATAGAAATGATATCGAACTTATACGAATTCTATAAGACTACCTGTGAAAAATATTCTGATAAAATTCTTTTTGATAACAGAATAACTTACGGTGAAGCTCTTAAACTTGCAGAACAAAGAGCTGCCTTTCTTCAATCTGAAGGTTACAAAAAAGGTGATGTCATCGCGCTTCTCGGAGTAAGCAACGCGGAGTGGATCATTACCCACATGGCAATAAATTGTATGGGAGGTATAGTACTCCCTCTTGACGTAAATCTTCCCGGCGAAAGCTTCCCTGCAATGCTTAAAAAAGTTAAAGTAAAAGCTGTATTTATATCGAATGAATACAAAGGTGTAATCAAAGGACTAAAAAATTTCCCGGTATCTATTGATAAAAGTCTGGAAAAAAAGATAAAATTCAAAGTCCCAAAACTCGCCGAAAATGACACGGCAACCTATATATACACTTCAGGTACAACCGGTACTCCGAAAATTGTAACTCTTACACATAAAAATATATACATTACAGCTGAGAGTGCGGCGGAAAGATCACACATGTCGGTAGATGATACTTTTCTCTGCATACTTCCGCTCTATCATGTTTACGCACTCGTTGCCTGTTTTGCCGGCCCATTCGCTCATGGTGCATCTTTCGTCTATCAGACGTCTTTAAAAGGCCCGGACATTATGAAAAGTCTTGCGGAAAATCCGATAACTGTATTTCCTGCTGCTCCGCTTCTTTGGGAGATGTTTATGGATGCTATACTGAATAAAGTTAAAAACGAATCGGATTTCAAATACAATCTTTTTAAATTCTTCCTTGAAAACGGTGTTTTCATGAGAAAAATTGGCCTGTCATTTCTCGTCGATAAAATATTTGACCCGATTCATGAATTATTCGGAAGAAACCACAGATTCTTTGTAAGCGGCGGAGCTCCTCTAAAGGATAAATACAGAAAATATTATAAGAGTATGGGGTTTAATGTTCTCGAGGGGTACGGTCTAACAGAAACGACAGGTCCGATTACACTACCCGATCCCAACTACAATGCCATAGGATCAGTGGGTCCGGTAGTTCAGAATAATGAAGCAAAAATTAAAAACGTCAATGACGGAGTTATTGGAGAAGTATGGCTTAGAGGCGATTCTGTAATGTCGGGGTATTTCGGGAATGAAGAAGCTAATAAAGAAGTATTTGATGCCGACGGTTTTTTTAACACGGGCGATTTAGGAAGGATAGATAAACATGGAAACATCTATCTTACAGGAAGAGTTAAAAATGTAATAGTACTCTCTTCTGGCAAAAATGTTTATCCCGAGGAACTTGAATCATACTACAAACAGTCCGAGGCTATTGAAGAGATTGCTGTTTTTGGACGGAATGTTCAGGGATCAGATAAAGTTTATGCGGTAATTGTTCCAGTAGAAAAAACAGAAAAAAGCTACGGTGTTGTTAAAAGTGAACTTCAAAGATTAAATAAAGGACTCCCCTCCTATAAAGTATTAAATGATTTTGCCATCTCATTTGACAAATTACCTGTAAACTCCGCAAGAAAATTAGTTTACAGAGATATTATTAAATTTCTTGAGAAAGGAATATTCATGGAGAATGACAGCGATAATGCAGTTCTCCAGATGATTTTAACAGGGACCAGCCCTTTAGAAAATGAAATAATAACCATTCTGAAAAAAAGACTTAAAACTGATAAAATTTATGCCAGACAATCTCTTACCGACTATGGAATAGATTCACTTGGACTTGTTGACCTTATTGTACACCTGGAAGAGAAACTAAACATTACAATAGACAGTGAAAAAATAAAAAAGATTCAGACCATGGATCAAATGCTGATTTATGTATCAGCTCTTGAAAAAACCGGCGGAAAAAACATTTCCGACCGTCTTTTCCGCAGTGAGATAACAGAGAAAAAGCTTTTTATATTCAACCCTATTCTCTATTTATGGATTGGACTGATTAAACTGATATTCAAATATATCTG
>JBBRFT010000125.1:0-9831 GCA_038241375.1 Spirochaetota bacterium | reverse complement strand
CGTGATTTGCCTGATTAAAGAATTACCTTGATTGATAGCAGTCAACAATTGCATAAGATCTTGTCATTTCGAACGTATGTGAGAAATCTTAAGTTTAATACAAGAATAAGATTTCTCAGTCGCTATCGCTTCTTCGAAATGACAACGGAAACTTCTCCTGTCATTTCGAACCTCCTTCAGTTCTTCAGGTGAGAAATCTCCTGTTTTATATAAATCAATATACGATGACAGATTGTGTACTATTTCATTCATTAAATGCTATAGTAAAAGTTAAATCTCTGAAAATCAATAAAATTCGTTAACACATTAATCAAGGTTCCGACCCCCTTGTTGTGTTAAGTTCCGGATTTATTATTTATCTATTTATGCCTTCGAAGGAAGCAGCAGTTAGACATTCCGGCAAATTAAATCACTCTGTTCTATATTTTACTCCTGCGACAATAAAAACTCCGAAATAAAAAAAAGTGTAAAAAAACAGTTTTTTAGTGTTTTTTGCCATCCGAATGATTATCATAGTTACGAAGTTGACTCTAAAAATTAAATAAAATTCAAACGGAGACATTAAATGAGCGCATTAAGTATTAAAGGTAACTGGAAAGAAATGTCGGGTAAAATCAAACAAAAATATGCAGAACTTACAGATGATGATCTGCTTTTTGTAGAAGGAAAAGAGGACGAACTGCTTGGAAGAATGCAGAAGAGACTTGGTAAAACCAAGGATGAAATTAGAAAAATTATTGAAAAGATTTAAATAAGTAACGCTTCGGCTCTTCAAATTATAAGTGTTTGCGTAAACAACATTTCATACAAAGAGAGAAGATTTAACATTAAAAAAATCTGAAACCCGTTAAACATGAAATTTTACTGAATATTGTAAAAGATACTTTTTTCGGATTAAACAACAGGAGGAAAAAAAATGAATTTATTACTGGCAATGGGCCTCATTCTTGTCGTGCTTTGGATGTTGGGTCTGATTACATCCTATACTCTTGGCGGATACATTCACATTTTACTGGTTATTGCAATTATTTTTGTTATTGTCTGGCTGGTTACCGGACGCAAATAACCAATTCAGCGATTATTGCCTCATTATGGCATTTAACGAATGAATTGAATCTTATCATTTCGAACGTATGCGAGTGCTTTGACAAGCTCAGCAACCATTGAATACGATCAGTGAACCTGTCGAACTGCTCAGTCGATATCGCTTATTCGAAATGACAGATTGTTTATTATTCCATTCGTTAGATGCTATTGTATAATGAGGCAACCGTCAGCAAAAAGTACCTAACAAAAAATTCCTATAGAAAAATATAACAAGGAGATAAATGATGATGAAACTTAACAGAAGTATTATCGCGGCATTATTAATGATCGCACTGGCTTCAGGAATTTACGGATGTAAAGAACAGGGGACACCTCTTGGAGACGCCGGTAAAAAAGTTGATCAGGCAGTTGACAACGCGGGTAAAAATATTAATACCTCTTTAGATACAGCTGGCAAGAAAATAGAAAAAGCCGGCAAATATATAGAAGATTCCGTAAAAGACAACAAAAAATAATTAAACAGGCAAACTCTTCTCAACTGATTTAATCCTGTATATTGGCAGCACTTTCTTTAAATTTTAAAATGAAAACTTTTGAATATATAGATAATAATACCTATAACAGTTAACGATTGAATTGGACTTTGTCATTTCGAACTTATGTGAGTGCTTCGGCAAGCTCAGCAACCATCGGATACGTTCAGTGAGTCTGTCGAACTGATCAGGCGCTGTCGCTTCTTCAAAATGAAAATTTGTGTACTATTTCATTCGTTAATTGCTATAATGTATTAAAAAAAGGAGATTGTAATATGTTTGATTTTACACAAGGCGGCGGTGTAATAACCGCTATACTCGGATTTCTTCTTGTATTCGCGGCTTTGTTTGCCGCTAACGAAGTCACTCGCAGATTTAAATGGATAGGCTTTACCGCATTTGTAATTCTGCCTGTTATTCTAACAGTTATGTGGTTCACAGTTTTTGCTGGAACTGCATATAAAGACTGGTTCCATCTCGTAAAAGTCTACTCTTCTACTGCCGGCTGTATCATTTTCTGGTGCATTCGTTTTGTCAACGGAACCAAAAAAGACGGTACAAAATGGAGACTGGCCGATAAGAAATGGTTCCTTTCCATGGTACCGCTTATACTTGCTGTTAACATTATCGAAGCATGCTTTCGTGACTTTGAAGTTGGTAAACTCTATGCAGTTGCTCAGACCGTTCTCGAACAGGGTACAACTAATACCTACTATAAACTTATGGGTGGTCCCTGGAACTATATGAACGGTATCGCCGGTATTCTTAACATTCTGACAATCACCGGCTGGTGGGGAATCACAATAAGAAAGAAAACCCCAAAAGACGGAAGCAGAGATATGCTCTGGCCCGATATGCTCTGGTTCTGGATCATTGCTTATGACATTTGGAATTTTGCTTATACATACAACTGTCTGCCTCACCACGCATGGTATTGCGGCATAGCACTTCTGCTTGCTCCGACACTCTGCGCATTCACTATCGGTAAAGGCGCATGGCTCCAGCACAGAGCACAGACTCTCGCACTTTGGTGCATGTTTGCTCAGACATACCCGATATTCCAGGATCAAAGCAAATTCACTGTTGTTTCAAGCTACAACCCTACCATTTACAATACCGTTAGTGGACTCGCACTTGCTGCTAATATAGCTGTTTTTATATACATGATCAGTAAAGTTTTCCAGAAGAATAAAAACCCATATACTAATGATATCTATACAGATTTAAAAGTATATAAGGAAATTAAAGCTCTTGCGGAGGATGTTCCTGCTTAATAGTTCATCATAGGGTGCTTTTTGTTTAAGCTACTGATGCTTCGGTGTCTTGACTGATTTTTTAATTTAACCCTTCCCATCAATAACTATAGATGAAATTTCTCTCCGCTGCGCCGAAGTCGCGGCGGGGAAAAAATACCACATGTTTATGAGCACTTATTTTTAATATTAATTCCTGAAATTAATTATTGACTAAAACATCCCGCAGGGAATCTTATAAAAAAAACATTCTTTGAGAGAAAAAAATGAGAACAATAAATATAGCATTCTCCCCCTGCCCCAACGATACATTTATTTTCCATGCCATGCTTCACCGCCTTGTGGATACCGGTGATTATCAGTTTGTGACGCATCTTCATGATGTGGAGACTCTGAATGATTCCGCCTTCACTGGAAGATTTGACATTACCAAACTCTCATTCCACGCCTATCTTTATCTGAAAAAAAAATATGACCTGATGAACTCCGGATCGGCACTCGGTTTCGGATGCGGACCTCTCCTTGTAAAGGCTGATTCGGACAAACGGATTGAAGATATGACAATTGCCATTCCGGGAGAATACACAACTGCATATATGCTTCTTAAGTTATGGAATCCGGCGATTGAAAATATTGCTCCGATAAGATTTGACAAAATCATGGATGGAGTAAAATCCGGAAAATATGATGCAGGTCTTATTATTCATGAAGGACGATTTGTTTATCAGGATTACGGGCTTAAACAGATAATAGACCTGGGGGAATGGTGGGAGAGAGAGACATCCTTCCCCATACCGCTTGGATGTATTGCAATTAAAAATGACCGTTTCACGAAAGAGGAGAAATCTGAACTTGATGAAATTTTAAAATCATCAATACAATACGCTTTCGACAACAGAGACGCATCAGAAGAGTTTATAAAACGCTATTCACAGGAACTTGATGATAAAGTAATAGAAAACCATATCCGCCTTTATGTAAATGAATTCTCCCTCGACCTTGGAGAAAAAGGACACGACGCTGTAAAAAGACTCGAGGAGATGGCAAAAGAGAGACATATAATATAATGAAAACAAGCTCCACTGCGGCAGGAATAGTTATGGCAACGCGTCTTGAAGCAGCGCCATTTATCGACTCAGGAATGTTTATATGTATTGAAGAGAAACCGCTCCCCGTTTATCAGCATGACTCTGTATTTCTTATTCTATCCGGTATAGGTAAAGGAAGTGCTGCCATTGCTTCGACTTATCTCATTCTTAAGTACAAGACAGAGATTATGTATAACATCGGAGCCGCCGGTTCAACGACTGAAGATTTCAAACTCGGCGACATTCTGCATATAGATTCGGTTATCGATTACGACCGGCCTAAACTGATCGGATCAAAACCGAGATATCTGAAACCTGATGTACTGGAAAATTTCGAAACAGCAACATTGGCCACACAGGATGTGGCAGTAGTATCGGCAGAGGAACGTGAAAAAGTTGGGAAACTCGCATCGCTTGTGGATATGGAGGGAGCGGCCTTCGTTCAGGCGTGCAGAACCTTTAAAGTAAAAAATTATCTTTTTAAAATAGTTACCGATACTCCCGCACATACAGTAGACAATCAGATCATCGAGAATATCAAAAACACCAGAGATTTACTCTTCAATTTTTTTACAAACAGATTTTTAAAATGATTAAGATGCAGCAACCTATTTATTACAATAAATCCGAAATGCTCTATGCAACTGGCGGTGAGTTAAAACCGCTTCACAATCCTGTACTCTGAATCGCGCAGTACAGGCTCCTTCCCTGAATTCTTTATTATCTCAACAAGCTCAGCCATATTTGTTGAAGTCTCAACACCGGTTGCTTTAACTACTACCTCTTCCATGAGCACTCCTCCCATATCGTTGGCCCCCATAGCAAGTGCAATCTGTGCAAGCTTCAATCCTTCCGTAAGCCATCCCGCCTGAATATAAACTATGTTATCGAGATAAATCCGTGCTATGGAGACAATTTTAAGATAATCAACACCGGTTGCAGGTATAATATGTTCCATATCCGTATTTTTCGGAGAGAATGACCATGGAATAAACGCGCGAAGTATTCCTGTTTCATCCTGTATCGAGCGGATAACATTCAGGTGTTCAATTCTCTCGGTATTTGTCTCACCCATACCGTAAGTCATCGTGGCAGTAGAGCCCATATTGTTTGTTTTAAGAGCTCTCATTACATTACACCACTGTTCCGTTGTGCTTTTTTTCGGGCTCACTATGTTCCGTATTCTATCAACAAGAAGATCCGATGCACCGGGTATTGAATTAAGTCCGGCTTCCTTCAATGTTTTAAGTATCTCTTCATATGAGAGTCCGCTCTTCGCTGATACATGAACAATCTCTGAAGGTGAAAATGAGTGGAGATATATATCCGGGAAACGTTTTTTTATCGAAGATACCATCTGAACATAAAACTCCAGTGTCGCATCGGGATGGAGTCCCCCTTGAAGCATAACCTGCAGTCCGCTGATATTATTCAGCTCTTCGATTTTATTTAAAATTTCATCCATACTCAGATTATACGGATCGATTCTCCCCGCTCTTGAATGATACGCGCAGAACCGGCACTGAGCCTCGCAAATATTTGTATAGTTGATTATCCGGTCTATAATAAATCCCGCAGTTTCATCTGGATAAATCATTTTTCTCCGGAGGTCAGCCAATGCGCCAAGTTCAACTATATCCCAATCGAAGAGAGATGTCCCCTCCTCCGCGGTTATCCGCTCTCCGGATTTTATTTTAGTTTTCAGATCATTTTTATTTATCATGGAATTTTCCTTTATATTCAAAATACAATTTAATTTCCCCTCTGATGCCGATAACCGTACACTCATATAATAATCAAATTTTTGATCAAATCATACGGCCCCCTAAATCCCCCGGAGGGGGACTTGAAGATGATATCCGCGAAATATTTCTTAAAAGAAATTTTATTATATTTATCAACATCTTCTTTGAAGTCCCCCTCCAGAGGATTTAGGGGGCCTTCACAATAAGTGCTGCACGATTAAGCAGTTTAACTTATATATAATTAATCTTTGTAACTTCATCAAGCAACGCCATGGACGCTGCCTCAGAGAAGTAAAACTCAAGTGCTTTTTTTAGATCATCTGTGAAATCGAATTTTAACAGATTATAGTAGTGATCTATGTCGTAAGTAATATGCGGATACTTTTCACCGGCATATTTAACTACATCAAACCGATTGTCACGAAGATCATTTAATGAAAGTCTGAACGACTCCGATACTTCCATTACCTTATCTAATTGTTCAGCGGCAGTTTTTTTCTGTACTGCAATGACTGCAAATACAACAG
Source organism: Spirochaetota bacterium (assembly GCA_038241375.1). Lineage (GTDB taxonomy): Bacteria > Spirochaetota > UBA4802 > UBA4802 > UBA5550 > WRGT01. The sequence continues at coordinate 3,638 of JBBRFT010000125.1, read as the reverse complement.
GGAATCCTGTTTTTCGAAGCCATAGATCTCCAAGATCGTAAATGTAGGGAAGAGGCCTGTCGGTTTCAACCATGGCTTCGTTACCGATTACAAGCGCCGCATCAAGATTTTCCATATTGGGATTCGGTGTACATGGGATATATTCAGGTTTAAGATTATAATATTTTTCCAGAAGAATTTTCAGCAGAACCATAGATGTCTTTGATGCAGATGTAAGTCCAATACTCTTCCCATTAAGATCCTCGATCGGAAGCTTGCTCTGAAGCACCACTGAACGGACATAGCCGATTGAGCTTAAACAGAAGTCGGGAAGTAGAATCACGCTATCCTGCATCTCGGGATACGCCCCCGCAGAGATGGGGCTCATATCCAGCTGCCCTTCCTTCATCAGAAGATTAAGCTCTCCGGGATACCGGGGAACAATTGTATTCTCAAGTGGCTCTTTACGGAACATATGGTGATAAAAAGGATAACAGTTCAGATAATCTATATAACCGAGTTTCATTTTTTAACCTCGTAAGCGGCTGTAACCCTCTCAGGCTCAAAACCTGCTGATTCTATAAGCCGCCGAAGGAAAGGTTCAGATCCGAAATCAGCCGTGGCGGCTCCAGCAGAATGTACAACTTTTTCGTAATTATATGTCGCACCTATGTCATCAACTCCGAAGTTCAGAAGAACCTGCGCCATCTTCTCGCCTATATACATCCAAAGCGCCTTGATATGGGGAATATTGTGAAGATAGATCCGAGCTGAAGCATAAAGTCTAATATCATCAAAACCTGTACTGGACTTCTTCTTCGCTTTTATTCCGGTATTCTCATCATGATACGATAATGGAACAAAAGTTTTAAATCCCCCTGTCTCATCCTGCACTGCCCGTAATTCTGAAAGATGATGTACAATGTCATCCATATCCTCTATATGATTATAAAGAAGAGTCGCGTTTGTTTTCAGCCCGAAACTATGTGCAATCTTCATAATCTCAAGCCACCGTTTACCGGATATCTTCTTTGGCGCGATTACGCTTCTTTTCTCTTCGGCAAAAATCTCCGCTCCCCCTCCGGGGAGTGCACCGAGTCCCGCGTCTATAAGTCTGCGGAAAACTTCTTCGATTGAAATATTATTAATCTTTGCAAAATAATCATACTCAACCGCAGTGAAGGCAACTATAAACATATCGCTTTTAATCATTTTTATTCTTCGAAGCATCTCTTCAAAATATTCGAGTTTCAGATCAGGATGAAGACCTCCGACGATATGAACCTCATCTATACCTTTGTCAACTTCAGTTTTTACTCTACTCTCGATCTCGTCGAGCGAATAGATATATGCTTGAGGATCACCACTGTCGCATGAGAAAGCACAGAGCGGGCAACGGAGCTCGCAGATATTAGTGTAGTTTAAATTCATATTAACACCGTAAAAGCCTTTTCTGCCATTAACAGCTATTCTGACGTATGAAGCAATAGCTCCAAGACCCATAACATCATCTGTTGAGAGCATTAAACGGAGATCATCCTCGGAAACCGGAACTGACGCTTTAACTTTTTCCCATACGGGAATAAGCTTTTTATCTTTAATAATTTCTTCTGGTATATATCCGGAGTTCATGTATGGTTTATCTCCCTTTGAATCAAACATTTTAAAATTTATAGTACATAAAAAAAATTGGCAGAATCAATCTGATTCTGCCAATTTTTACCCTATTATCAATTAATCAACTTAAATTAAAATTTAATTTCGATTTGAATTACCTATTCAATGACTATAAAAGATGGGTCCCAAACATCAAATTTTTTTTCAATTCTTCCTGCACCTGAACATGAATAACGGACCTTTCTCCACTCTTCATTCAGTTCCATCTCTACGGGGATCCCTTTTACATATGGATTTATTTCATCATTTATATTCTCATCAGTTTCTTCAAATGCGTTCAGTTTTATATTTTCCATATTGTACCTCCAACTACAATATAGTCATAAAAAGAACGGGTTGTTACATTATTTTATGAAATACTTAAAAAACCTGAACGACTACAAAAAAAATTTAAAACTGCTACATACAATTAGTCCCAATGACTATTACATATTTAAACAAATCGTGTTTAATTCTATGTATAGTTTGAACTCCTTCAAACTCAACGTTTATAAGTCATTATAAACATGAGGTATCCAGACACCTCCTCCTACTAAATTAACCGGCAAACTTAAGCCTCCATCACTGGAGGCCTTTTTTTTGTTTATATAATTTTTTCTTTAAAGATTTACAAATAAGCAATCAGGAATAATAATATTCAAATAAGGATCACAGGTTAAACAATGGAATTTATGATACATTATAAAAATCAGAAAGCCCTGGAAAAATCGAGCCCGATATCATAACTGTTAAAATGATTGTTGCTAAAAACATACTGCGTATATCCGAACCCAAGTCCAAAATTAACAGTATTGTCATCAGAATTTAAAAAGAATAATTTTACCTTTGGATTCAATCTTCCACCCCACTTACCGGATACATTACCGATGGCGTTATATGCTTTCATATAGTCTTCATAACGGTAGTCATCATTATAATTATCAGTTGTCCATGGTTTAATTCTGTTTACATAAACAGGACCTGTATTGATTGAAAATCCTGTTTTTAACCAGCTTAATAATTGGATTGAAACAGAATAACCGATAATCGGTGAAATCATGGTTATATGCCGTTCTTCATTTACAATTGCAAAAACAGGTGTTAATGCTTCGTATATAAACGGTATATATCCAAAACCAACTAATGCATAACCTCGACTTATTGTTGCCGGGTATAATTCGCAATAAGTTAAATTATACCCGATATCAATTGAGCTTCGACTATTACTATCTTCATGTTGAATAAATCCTATATATCCCGTTTTGCTTATCACTCCGGAGACGGTTGAACCATATCTAATGAGTGTAGGAATCTCCTGATCGTAATTGAATGTGTATTTTTTTTTATCTGCTATAATCTCATCTGCGTATAACACATTGGATGATAATAGAATAATTATCAGATTTATAGGTAATATACTATATAAATTTATTTTTTTCATTCAAACTCTATTTATATTCAAAAGATTTTTAAAAAGCCCTGGAAAAATCGAGCCCGATATCATAACTGTTGAAATGATTGTTGCTAAAAACATACTGCGTGTATCCGAAGCCAAGTCCAAAATTAACCGTATTGTCATCAGAATTAAAAAAGAATAATTTTACTTTCGGATTTATTCTTCCGCCCAATTTACCGGATATATTACCTATGGTGTTATATGCTCTATTATAATCTTCAAAATGATAGTCATCATTATAATTATCAGCTGTCCATGGTTTAATTCTGTTTACGTAAACAGGACCTGTATTGATAGAGAATCCTGTTCTTAACCAGCTTAGTATTTGAATTGAAGCAGAATAACCGATAATCGGTGAAATCATGGTTATATGCCGTTCTTCATTTACAATTGCAAAAACAGGTGTTAATACTTCGTATATAAACGGTATATACCCAAACCCAACTAATGCATAACCTCGACTTATTGTTGCCGGGTATAATTCGCAATAAGTTAAATTATACCCGATATCAATTGAGCTTCGACTATTACTATCTTCATGTTGAAT
>JBBRFT010000124.1:0-9883 GCA_038241375.1 Spirochaetota bacterium | reverse complement strand
ACTACATATCTGGATAATCTAACTATGATGGACGGAACACCACTAATGGAGTACGAATATTTTTTATCTAGATTCTGTTCAAGATACCTGTCCAGCTTTCTTTGAATCTGATCAAAATCTGAAGTGCCGAGAATTTTATTTCTGTCGTTATGTTTTACAAAGATAAGGGCCGATCTGTATCCGGGATCGATGTATGATTCAAAGTCATCTATGCGTCCGTCATTATTATTATCATCTCCGCTGTAAATTTCTATATAATCAATAACATCCGTTTTGTTTTCCGGGATTTTATAAAATTCAGGGTTATCATTATTAATTGCCATATGCATTGTTTTAATAACGTCAGTAAATGCATCAGTCCGTCCTATATAAAGTTCATTCGAAACCTCTTCAGATTCAAGCCATCCCCTTATTCTATCAATAGTCTTCAAAAATTCAGGATCTTTAACCCCGCCCTCAATTCCGGAATCTATTATAATTTTAGTCCCGACAGATCCACCAAGCTTATCACCAATTATCTGATAACTTTTCCTTATGTAATCACCCTCTTTGAAATATGAGAGAATAGAGGTTTCAACTCTGATCTTTGAAGCACCGGCAATTGATATTATAAGAACCACAACAGTTACAAAGATAACTTTACCATAATTATTGATTGATAATCCTGTAACTTTTGAAATCAGTTTATCAGTTAAATCTCTCTTATTTGTAGAGATTTCATTCTCTTTACTCGGTTGTTCAGGAAGAGGTAAAAGCATCATCATTGCCGGAATTAAAGATGTTGAGATAATAACAGCTGCCAAAACACCCAATGCTGAAAATAGACCCCAATCTCTTATCGCCGGCACCTGATTTGTCATCAGCGAAGCAAATCCGAGAAACGTAGTTAAACCCGCAAGTATTACAGTCACCGAGATATGAGACATGGACATCCTCAATCCCTCTGATTTATCTCCATGAATTGAATTTCTCTGATCAATATAGTACTGATTTACAATATGTATAGAGTACGAGCTCCCCACTGCAACGATAAGCGACGGCAGTGACGCTCCAAGCATCGTTAGTTTAAAACCAAGATGTCCCATGAGCCCGATAACCCATATGTCGGAAAGTATTAATGTAACCAGTGGGAGAAATACACCTCTTGCTGATCTGAAATTTAAAAAGAAAACAATAAGAATAACTATAAAAATCGGAGGGAGAAAATTGACCAGATCTCTATGCATATAATCACTAAGATATTTATTAATTACAGGAACACCCTGAATGATCGAATTCAGACCTGAATAGCTGTTAATTATTTTCCATACTTCGCGCGTTACAGCATCATGATTTTTTGTATTTGTAAACTTAACAACAAGGGCGAAATCTGATATATTTCCCTTAACATCTTCGGTATAGAGCGCCCCTTTGAAAGCAGGGTTCTTTCTGAGCCTCTCCTTAAAAACAGCAAAATCTTTTTCATTCGAAGGTAAAATTCTTCTTCCATCTTCAGCAGAATCAATAATATTTATTGATCCGAGGATATCATTTTTCCCGCTTATATCTTTAGCTGTCAGCGGGGATATAACATTATCAACTGTTTCGCTCCTCTTAATATCATTTAGTAAATTGATTCTTTTCTTAAATACACTAAATTCTCTATTAGAAATTTTTTTTTCGGATTTATCATTTACTGCAGAATTCTGATTTCCCGAATCTGTACCTTTTTTTTCTGCAGAAACAGAACTGTAACTTCCGTTTCTGCCTGATTCAACAGAAAATTCTCTTAAAATAGTTCTCTGAAAAACAGGATCTGAACTGAATACTTCAAGTAATGAATATAAAGATTTATCTGTTACATCTTTTTCATATGCATTGAGAGTTTGAATCCTTTCTGTTTCTTTCTCTTCGTTATAATTCTTATATTCTTCCAGGTCAGTTACAAGTTTATCAAAATCCTGGAAAAATTTTTCAGACCAGGTATTTTCAAAAGATGAAATTGTTGAAATTACAAAATTATCCAGATTGCCGTAAATTTTCTTAGTTTCTTCATTGTACAGATATAGGGAATCCTTTTGAGGCATCATAACATCATAGGAATTATCAAACTCAATTTTTCTTATTCCGGAGCCTAGAATAACTGTAACAAAAAAAAGAATTATTATAACCGTAACAGGCCGTCTTAGAATAAAATTTATGTATCTATTAACCAGCATAGTTCCCCCTGATTGCGATAAACTGTTTTAGGAAAAATAACGTAACTATCTCCTAAAATCTCCCATTACTTCATAAGCATCGTTGACAACAATAAAAGCCAGGGGATCAATATTTTTTACAGCCCCTTTCACTTTCGGGAGCTCCCTTGTATGAAGTGCAAGATAAATAACATCTTTCTCGTCACCTGTGTATCCCCCTTCACCCCGAAGAAGGGTACATCCCCTGTCAAGCTCATTGATAATAAACTCTCTTATCTCATCCGATTTACTGCTGATTATAAAAAGTTCCTTTGTATATGACATCCCCTCAACAATAAAATCTGTACCCTTTGTTGTAATATATAATGAAATAAATCCCCACAAAATAAGATTCGGATTCTTAAAAAGAATCCCAACACCAAAAATGACAAAAGTATCAATTATCAGATAAGATGTACCAACGGTCAGTCCGAAGTATTTTCTGAGCAGAAGAGCCGGGATATCACTCCCGCCGGTTGAACCGTTGAATTTGATAACAAATCCAACACCAACACCTAAAAGAATCCCCCCCGCAACTACCGCAAGAAAGATTTCATTTGTAAAAGAAACACTCTGATCATTTATTCTAAAAATAAAATCTTTAAGAAAGGCAGCTCCGGTAAAACGATCTGAAGCAAAAAGATCTGTAAAAAAAGACAAAGTAAATATTCCCCAGAGAGTTTTGATACCGAACATTTTTCCAAAAATTATTATCCCTATAATAAATAATGGAATATTGATAAGAAGCATCAGCAAACCTGCAGGGATATTAAAAAAATAGTAAAAGATCTGTGCAATACCTGCAGCCCCTCCGGGACTCGCTTTAAAGGGGATAAGAAATAGAGATAACCCAAGCCCCCCTACAGCGCTGCCGAATAAAATACCTCCCATATCTCTAAGATGCATGACTATATCAATTTTCTTTATTTTTATAAGATCGTTCATTTAATATCTCCATCATAGATTCTTATTCTAAAAATAAGAATTGTCTTATTTTCCCAGCAGAAATATATTAATCAATACTAAAATTTTGAATAACAAATAATTTATTATAACTGCTGGAAAAATAGTATATTTTAATGATATTTATATTATCTTTGACGGTAGTAATTATTTTTCTAGGTGCGCATGCTTCGCATACGCTGGAAGGGGGATTACGGGGGCGTTGCCCCCGTAATCCCCCTTCCGGACACAGCGCGAAGCGCTGTGTCCGGACAAATAAATAGTTAACATCTTTGTCTTTGATTAAAAATATCAGGAAAACCAAGTGATAGAAATTTCGACTGACACCGAACTTAAATTCAAAGCGTTAAAAAAATATTTTAATACAATTGAAACTGCTGCTATTGCCTACTCCGGAGGTGTAGACAGTACTCTACTTTTATATGCGGCATCTTTAAATAAAGATTTAAAGCTGATAGCATACACTATTAAAAATGTTATGATTACTGATGAAGAGATTAATTCAGCAGAGTTAACAGCAGCTTCATTAAATATAAAACACCGGGTTATCAATTTAGATATTCTCTCATACAGCAATGTTAGAGAAAATTCAACGGAAAGGTGCTATCACTGCAAAACGGTTATCTTAAATAAAATAATTACAGCCGCAGCAGCGGAAGGAATTACTACTGTTTTAGAAGGCTCACATTCTGGAGACATGAATGATTATAGACCGGGAATGAAAGCAATTGATGAACTTGGAGTTATAAGCCCCTTAAAGAATGCCGGCTTCGACAAAAAAAGTATATATGAATTATCGGCATATCTTAAACTCCCTACATCGGAAAAAGAATCCTACCCCTGCCTGGCAACCCGGATTCCCTATGGTACCCCTTTGACAGCTGACCTGATGAAGAGAGCTGATAATGCCGAAAAAATTATAGCCTCATTCGGATTCAAAAAAATCCGTGCACGGATTCATGGAGATATTCTTCGAATTGAAATTGCAGAAGAGATGATTCCTGAAATTGCATCACCCATAATACGTAAAAAAGTATTTGCAGTACTTGAAGAAGCCGGCTTTAAATATATAACTCTTGACCTGAAGGGATACAGAACAGGAAGCATGAATATTAATATAGAGGAACCTCAGTGAACGAAAATAATATAAAATCTCTAATCGGGAAAATTCAGACTGGCGAGATAACAAGTGATGAAGCTTTTTCTCATTTAAAAAATCTTCCCTATGAAGATATAGATTTCGCCTGCATTGACCATCACAGACCCATTAGAACCGGACAACCCGAAGTCATCTACGCCGAAGGTAAAACAGACACTCAGGTCAGGGAGATCGCGGAAAAACTCGCCCTGAACAACAGGGTAATTCTTGCCACAAGAGCCTCTTTTGAACTCTTTACATTTCTTAAACCCCATTTCCCGGAGATTGCATATAACACTCATGGACGCGTAATTATTATAGGTCAGATTCCTGATCCGCTGACGGATAAAAGAATACTCGTCATTACAGGGGGCACCACGGACATTCCTGTTGCTGAAGAGGCCGCCATAACTGCTGAAGCAATGGGCTCACCGGTAGACAGATTATTCGATGTGGGAATAGCAGGTGTTCATCGCATCCTGGCAAGACTGGACATGCTCCAGAGTGCAAACGTGATAATTGCAGTAGCGGGTATGGAGGGTGCTCTCCCTTCACTTGCTGCAGGGCTTGTCAGCAGACCCGTTATAGCTGTACCGACAAGCGTAGGCTATGGCGCAAATTTCCGCGGTGCTGCGGCGCTTCTCACAATGTTAAATAGTTGTGTTCCGGGAGTTTCAACTGTAAATATTGATAACGGATTCGGCGCAGGATATCTTGCGGCAATTATCAACCGGGGATAAATTTATGAAAATAGCTTATTTTGACTGCTTTGCCGGAGCAAGCGGCGATATGATTATCGGCGCGTTTTTAGATTCAGGAGTTGATTTTAAAATGCTTGAAGATGAACTGTCAAAACTGAATTTATCCGGTTACTCTTTATCATACGAAAAATGCACGAAGAAAAATATATCAGCTTCAAAATTTGATGTTAAGGTCATAACCGATCAGCCCCACCGTTCATTAAGCAGCATTATAAAAATAATTGAGTCGAGCACACTTCATCCAGTTATTAAATCTAACGCTATTTCAATTTTTAATATCATAGGGAAAGCGGAGGCCCATGTTCATAACACAGATATCGAGTCCATTCACTTTCATGAAATAGGGGGAATTGATTCCATTATTGACATCTGCGGAGCGGCTATCTGTTTTCATACAACCGGTATAGATAAAATAATTTCTTCACCGCTTAACACTGGAAGCGGATTTGTAGAGACAGCGCACGGGACTCTCCCTATTCCTGCACCTGCAACAGCTGAGATACTCAAAGAGGTACCGGTCTATTCAAACGGTATCAAAGCAGAGTTAACCACACCAACAGGTGCAGCTGTCATCAAACACTACTGCAGTGAATACTCATCCCTCCCGAATCTTACAATAAAATCGATCGGATACGGTTCGGGAACAAAAAATCTCGAAATCCCAAATGTTCTGCGTCTGATTATCGGTGATGATGAAGTCAGTCAAAGTATCAATGATGAAGTTGCAGAACTGGAAGCAGCAATAGACGACATGAATCCTGAAATTTATTCTTACCTGTTTGAAATACTTCTTAAAGAGGGAGCTCTTGATGTTTCGGTTATCCCCGCTATTATGAAAAAAAACCGCCCCGGTCATATACTTAAAATTCTTTCATCCAGAGAAAAATCTGATCGCATTGCTGAAATTGTTTTTAGAGAAACAACAACATCAGGAATAAGAATAAATATTGTTAAAAGAAAAATACTGGAAAGGACTCTGCAGGAAATAAAAACAAGATATGGGATAATAAGAGTAAAAATTCACAAGCTTAACGGAATTGCTGTCACACTATCCCCGGAATATGAAGACTGCAGAAATGCGGCAATAAAACATGATGTCCCATTAAAAGAAGTCTATAATGAAGCCCTGATTAATTCCAATAAAAATTCCTGAAATTTTTTATTGGTGAAATCTCTCGTTCTCCCCGCCGCCGTTGGCGGCGGGAAGATATAATTTTTTAATTTAAACAAAACAGATGTTACGGAATTGACATTGAACTAATGCTCAGAAATTTTTCTGAGCATTGCTGTACTCATTTTTAAGGAAATCATTTAGTTTTGCCAGCTCGCCCTCATCCTTAATATTAAATCTTTCTAAAACAATCTCTTCGATATAATAATAGTAATACTTCCGTTTTTCTATCCCCGCGATCATATTCGCAAGATAAACACAGAAACCTACGTCTCTAAATTTTTCAGGGAGGTTTAATGGAGAATGATGGTGTCTTATTATCTGTGCAAGAAATTCAGGGAAATTCCACTTCTCGGAAACCATATGCCCGATCTCGGCGTGACTTATACCGATGGACAGCTCTTCCATAACAGTAGTTGTTATTATATTCCGATCCTCAACAATCTCAGCTATTTTTCTCACCGATTCCATATCAACAGCAAGAAGAACCACCTGACCTAAATCGTGAAGCAGGCCGGCAACATAAGCGTTGTCAGCGGCTCCGCCCTGAACTTTAAATTTAAGCGCTATCTGTCTTGAATAGAAAGCAACTCTGTTGCAATGCTCCCATATCTCCTCAAACTTACTGTACCGGCTCTCCATAATTCTTCTTGCATTACTTGCTAGAAGAATATTTTTAAGATTTTTAAGACCGATTTTCATTACAGCTCTGTTAATATCATCAACTCTCTGCCCTGTTATAAAACCTGCGGAGTTCGCCAGTTTAATAACATCAGATGTTACAGACACATCGAGTTTTATTTTCTGCGCGATTTTTTCAATATCTGCATCGGGGCTCGAACACATCTGCAGTAGTGTTATAATGTTTTCAGGAAAAGTCGGAATACCGGTTATCTCTTCCAGTATCTGTTTTTTTACTGTAGAAGTAACTTCAACCGGCTTAAGCTGGTAAGGGAGATAAAAAGAGGCAACTGTAATTTTTCCATCACTTTTGATAATAAAAGATGAAGGATCAACTCCCATGCTTTTAAGAAACATTACAATAAGTGCCAATCCGAGGCCGGCACCTTCAGTCTCATCCTCAATTGTATCATATATATCATTAAAACTTTTCTTTTCAATCGCCAGAGCAATCCTCATGTTAATCCTGGCAAGTTCTTCAGGAATAATTGCAACACTGTTTTTCACAGTAAAAATAAGACTTTCATTCTCCTCTGTAATATTAAAGTTAATGCTGTGCTCATTTTTTTCAATTACATCCTGAAATGATTCAAAATCTCCTACAATTTCCTCTTTAAATCTCTCAATCCCGATAATGTATTCAGATGGATTATTTATATCCAGTTTATTTATATCAAAAAAGATTCTCTTAGTATTTGCTTTTAAAGCATTTACAATCAACTCTCTTAAAATTGTAACTACTGAATATATGAGATACTGTAAATCGTGCTTGGCAAGTTCTCTTGTTAAAATACTATTAATAAACATCAATAAATCATCTGTAACATATTTAAAACTGAGTTTTACTGGTTCACCTTTAGAAATTTTATCATAAATCTGCTTTTTATTTTCTGTTATCATAAACATCTCGGACTTTTTATTTTACACATTCCCTTAATAGAACGTATCTACTCAAAAACCGGTGGTGTTTTATCTCCGCCGCGCCTTTGGCGCGGCGGAGAACAATTTTACCACTGGTTTTTGAGCAGTTACAATAAAACAGAGTATTTAAATAAATTTTGACTTACTTCGTTTAGAAATATTAAAATGAGTTGCTTAATTAATCAAGATTATATTATTATTAATCTAATATATTTGACAAAATTTTTAATAATAATTACCGTTTTGGATATTACTTTCGGGGAGCAATATTATATAATGCAGATCAGACTCTGGGGTGTAAGAGGTTCTCTCCCTTCACCGATAAATAACGAAGAATATACAGGCAAACTTAAGCGGATTCTTGACCTGGCAATTTCAAATCAACTGAAGAATAAAGAGAGTATCAACAGCTTTCTCACTAATCTTCCTGACGAGCTCCGTTATGTTTTCGGCGGAGATACAACCTGTGCGACAGTTACATCCAAATCTGGTAATATTTATATTATCGACTGCGGAACAGGTATAAGAAGACTCGGGAACGTTCTGATGAATGGTGATTGTGGTAAGGGTAAGGGTAATCTTAATATTATGATTACGCACAATCATTGGGATCATCTTCAAGGGCTCCCTTTCTTCAGGCCTATCTATGTTCCAGGTAATGTCCTCAACTTCTACTCTCCATATAAAAAACAGCAGGAGTATCTGGAAAACCAGATGTCATCACCATATTTTCCGGCTACGTTCCAGGGCACTGCATCAACTAAAAATTATAACTTTATAGAACACGCAAGAACAACACCTCTCCAATTAGAGGAGGATCTTTTTGTGAGTATATATCCTTTAAAACATCCCCAGGGCTGTTTTGCCTACAAATTCATGCAGAATAACAAAACTTTTATATTTGCTACTGATACTGAATTTACCGGAGAAACCATTGAATCCTCCGGTCCAACAACGGAATTTTTCAAAAATGCCGATATTCTTGTCCTTGATTCGCAGTATACACTTAACGAAGCATTCTTAAAAGCAGACTGGGGTCACACAAGCTATACCATGGCTGTTAACTGTGCTACAAACTGGAATGTTAAAAAACTGATTATGACTCACCATGAACCGGCTTATTCAGATGATATACTGCAGGAAAACTATCTCCTTGCCCTTGAACACGCAAATCTTTTATCAGATGTTAACACTGAAATTCTCCTGGCACGGGAGGGGATGATTTTTGACCTCTAAAAAAATTACAGCTAGCGTTTCATTAATATTAGTCCTTCTGCTTTTACTGACACAGCCATTATTTTCTCAGAGAACTAAATCGAGTCTCAGTGCCGGGAATCAGAGACATTCAGAAAAAAGCCTCAAAGATAACAGGTATTTTTTTAATTTTATAAATACAACTATTACAAACAGCGGCACCGAAGCGGAGAAATCTCTTTTTATTGAAGCAGCAAGACGGGATATGATAGCACGTATGCTTTATATGAAATTTGCATTTAATCCAGCAATGCATGAAATTAGAACCACGCAGCTAATACTTATTGAACTATTCAGAATAATTGCAGTCCGTGAAATAGAAAACGCAACACTTATCCTTAATGAAATTGCACCTGAAGTGCTTAAAGCCGAAAATAAAGCTTCTAAAAAATACATGTCTCTTGGATACCGTTCTGTCGATTGGGCTAAAAAAATAATGATTATGTCCGACAATCTGCCTGAAAAGAATTATTCCATTAAAATTTATGAATATGTAAAGGCTATCAAAAATGCCAAGTACTGCAAAAGATACGGAATAATAGCATTAATTGAAAACAGAATTCCTCCTGAAAAAAAGGGAAGAATAAACTATAATAAATTCGATAATGTTAAAAATCTTATAAATCAATATATTCCTGAAAATCAGGATAAATATAATAAAATCCATTTTGATAATTTCTATAAAATTGAAAATTCTGAGTCTGTATATGATAAGTTTACATTCAATCCCGAACTTGATAAAATACCAGAGTATAAAAACTATCTGATGGAAAACTGA
>JBBRFT010000123.1:0-9935 GCA_038241375.1 Spirochaetota bacterium | reverse complement strand
TGAAGAGTAATTCAGATTTTTATCCGCAGTAATAGATACAGGTCTGTCCTTCTCTCCGGCTCTTAAAGCAAGCTGATCTCTTATCTCTTCGATTGATGACAGTGTGCCGTCAAAGTAAATCTGATTACTTTTTGAAATGGTTATATAAAGCGTATCCTGCTCGGCACTCTCTGTTCTACCCTTCGGAAGGTCTATCTCTACGCTCTTGGGAGGTTCAGTCGACGTAGTCGCCATAAAGAAAACCAGAAGTAGCATTGCCAGATCAGCAGCGGATGCACCAAGGGAAAATGGTCTCAATTTTGATAAGAAGTTTCTGTTGCGGTACTGGCGTTTCACTTCATATTCTCCATTGTCTTCAATTATCTTTAAGGGAGACTTTTACAACACCCGATTCTTTAACCAGGCTCAATGAATCGATAAGTCTGTCGTATACAACGTCAGGTTTCATATGAATTACCGCAATGGTGTCATTAACTGACTCTTTACGCAGCTTAAGAAGAGTTACTATCTGGTCTCTGGTTTTTTTATCTCCATTAAAAATGAATCCTTCATTTTCCGGATATATATCAAAAATCTGTTTCTCTTCAACTTTTATGACAGCTGATGCTGCAGAAGGAAGAGATAGAAAAATCCCCTGACGCAGCATAAATGACGCTGTTACAATAAAAAATATGAGGAGGTTGAATGAAAGATCTGCAATGGCGGTAGAATCGAACTGAAGATCGTTATAACCCCGGCGCAGCTTTTTTTTTCGTTTAATAAACCCGGACATTATCTACTCATCCCCCTTCAATAAAAATCTGATCAGTTTTTATCAGTTGTTCTTTGAAGCTTCATAATCTGAATATCGCGGAAGATGTCGGACTTTTTCAATTGTAATTATATCCATTTTAGCAAACATAGTCTGTATCAGATGGGCGAAAAAATAGAAAAACGCAAGAACCGGTACAGCAACAGAGAGACCCCCCGCTGTAGTGATTAGTGCTATCTGTATCCCCACAGCTACAACCTTGGCGTTGACTGTAGTTGCCGCGGCAATTGAAGCAAATGCTCCGATCATACCCTGCACTGTACCGAAAAATCCTATAATCGGAGCAAGATTACCTATGGCGTTCAGAAGAGCCAGCGCCCGTTCGGCTTTATTGGCATAGATCTGAACTGCATCCTGTATCTCATTTTCCAGCTCTTCACGGAACTTCGCGGTTGAATCTCTGACAGTTGTATTAATATATTCTTCCAGAGTTTTTTTATTCCAGATTCTGTTTCGATAAAAATAGATCAGCCTTTCAATAATTATGGTGCAGCCGATTATCCCCAGTAAAAGAATGGGCCACATGAGAAGACCACCCTTCCTGAATGTAGCATAGAGGCTGTCGCTGTGTCCATTCTGTTTATCATCAGCGGGTTGTATCTCCGGCGCGGTCATTGTTATATTGTCCTGGGCATAGAGATATTCTGAATTAAAGATGCTCAAAGAGGGGTGTACTGAATTTAAGAAAATGAAGGTGATAAGTGAAATCAGAATTATTTTATATTTCATGATGTACTCCGGCTATTTAATAATTTAAGTTAATTCTTTATTTTAATTTTGTCAATGGATTAATTTTATTCGGCTCCTGTCAGTTATATGGTTATCTCAATTTGATTCCCTTCGGGGTCGAGAATTATACTTTCGTAATAACCATCACCTGTGGTTCGCGGTTCACCTGCTATTGTATAGCCGTCTGATTTTAATTTTTCTGTTAAATCGTCCACGGCTTCTTTAGATCCGATTGAAAAAGCGATATGGGCCCATCCTGCAGTCATAGGCTGACGGGAGTTTTCTAGTCCCGGTTTGTTCATAATTTCAAGTCTTGTACCATCTTCAAAAGAGAGAAAGTATGATGAAAACTGTTTAAGCTGGTTAGAGTATTTTTCTGACGATTCAGCCTTAAAATAGGAACAGTAAAATTCCCTCATCTTTTCTATGTTGCCTACCCACAAAGCTATATGTCCTATTCTCATTTTTATGCTCCTTTTAGATGATTCTGAACAACTTCTATATCTGCTTTGGCGGTAAATTATTTTTGGGGGCACAGCGCTGCGCGCCGCGCCTGAAATGGGGGATTACGGGGGCGCAGCCCCCGTAATCCCCCATTTCAGGCGTATGCGAAGCATACGCACCCTTGAAAATAATTCGCTGCCTCTGCTTTTTTTAGCAATCTATAATTATTGTAACTTGACTTTATATAATAAAAAAGCTAAATTTTTAAAAACTTACCAAATTAATTCAAGGAGTGTATTATGACACGCATTATTGTTTTTCTCACTTCTATTTTTGCCATTCTCTTTTTCGGCTGTTCCACTTCAAAAGCACCTATAGGGATTGTGCTCCCTACCAAGGATGAGCCCCGGTGGATTCAGGATCAGACAAGGTTTATGGAAGCGCTTAAAAAGGCGGGTGTGGGCGCCGAGGTTCTTTTCAGTCAGGGTGACTCAGCAAAGGAGAAATCCAATGTTGAAACTCTTATAACAAAAGGTGTAAAAGTTATTATTATATGTCCGCATGATGGCGCAGCCGCTGCCTCTGCTGCTGATGCTGCAAGAAAAGCCGGTGTAAAGATTATATCTTATGACCGTCTCATTCTCAATACTGATGCAGTAGATTATTATGTTACCTTTGATAGTTTTAATGTAGGTGCTGCATGGGGCGATTATCTTGTTTCAAAAGCTCAAGGTAAAGGGAACCATCTCTATCTTTATGCTGGAGCGCTTTCAGATAATAATGCGTTTATATTTTTCCAGGGTGCATGGAGTGTTCTTCAGCCTAAAATCGCTGACGGAACTTTTACAATTATGAATTCTGACAAAGCCGTAGCTCTATCTTCAAAAGCAGATCTATCCCGTAGCGAACTCTCTACAATTATCGGACAGGTTACTACTAACTGGGATTTTAATGTTGCCAAGAGTAAAGCTGAGGCAAATCTAATCTCTGCGAAGAAAGAGCAGAAGGGTCAGGTTTACATTGTTGCACCAAACGACGGCACAGCACGTGCTATAGCAGACGCATATGGAAAAGATAAAGATATTACAAAATACTATATTACCGGACAGGATGCTGAGAAAGCTTCTATTCAGTATATTATTGACGGTAAACAGTCAATGACAGTTCTAAAAGATGTCCGTGTTCTTGTTGACGATGCCATTGCTGCTGCTCTTGCATTGAACAATGGTAAAACTCCTGATAAAACAAAAACTTATAATAACGGCAAAATTGATGTTCCCGCAAAACCGTCTAAAGTTACAACTGTAACTAAAGAGAATGTTAAAAAAGAGATTGTTGATTCCGGATATTACGAAGCGAAAGTATTTAAAGGACTATAAGATTTTTTTCAAATGATTTATTAATCTCATCCGTTCTGTTATGCGGATGAGATTATTTTCAGCACTTAAGATCAATCTGCTCAGATGGTGATGGTTGTATGCATCACCATCGTTTTATTTAAACCTGAAATTATTTAAAGGCAGGGTTGTAATGAATACTCCTATACTCGAAATGAAATCAATTTCAAAATCCTTTCCCGGAGTCCAGGCTCTGAAAAACGTAAGTTTTCAAGTTGCTCAGGGGGAGATCCATTGTGTTGTCGGTGAAAATGGAGCCGGTAAGTCCACTCTGATGAAAGTATTAAGCGGTGTTTATTCACATGGTAATTATTCAGGGGATATTCTTTTCAACGGAAAGATTCAGAAGTTCAATGGAATCTCCGACAGTGAAGCAGCCGGCATTGCTATTATTTATCAGGAGCTTGCTCTCTTCCCTGAACTTACAGTTTATGAAAATGTGCTTCTGGGGCACGAGATTAAAAAAGGTCTTAGTGTAAACTGGAAAGAGACTATTAAAAAATCTACAGAGATGCTGAAGAATGTAGGACTTAATGTTAATCCCGAGTTAAAGGTTAAAGATCTTGGCGTGGGGCAGCAGCAGCTTGTGGAGATAGCCAAGGCTTTATGCAAGGATATAAAACTTCTTATCCTCGATGAGCCCACTGCGGCATTGAACGAGAGTGATTGTGAAAATCTTTATCAGCTGATATACGATCTGAAAAAGAGAGGCGTAACCTGCGTACTGGTTTCGCACCGGCTGAAAGAGGTTATAAATATTGCAGATACAGTTACCATACTCCGTGATGGAGAGACTATATGTACACTCAGCTCCGCAAAGGGTGAGGTGAGTGAGAGTATCTTGATCAAAAACATGGTAGGACGGGAGATTAACAATATATATCCGGAACGAAATCATACACGTTCTGATGAAGTAGTAATGGAAGTAAAAAACTGGAACGCCTATGATCCCGGGCTCGGAAGACCGGTGCTTAAAAATGTAAACTTTAAATTGCGGAAGGGAGAAATCATAGGTTTCGCGGGACTTATCGGTTCCGGCCGGACTGAACTTGCTCATAGCATTTTCGGAAATCCCGATGGTTATGAGATAACCGGTGAACTGACTTTAAATAATAGTAAGTGTAATTTTAAGTCGCCGAAAGACGCCATTGATTGCGGTATTGCATACGCCTCTGAAGACCGTAAGGGGAATGGGCTTATACTTATTCAGGATGTGAAGAAAAATATAACTCTGGCTAAGCTGAAGAAAATTTCAGAAAGAGGAGTTATTAACGATAGCGAAGAGATTAAATATGCCAGTGAATACAGAACCGCATTGAATATTAAAACTCCGGGACTTGACCAGATGGTCGTAAATCTCAGCGGCGGTACTCAGCAGAAAGTCTCAATTGCCAAATGGCTCTTTGCCGAGCCGAAGGTTCTGATACTCGACGAGCCTACCCGGGGGATTGATGTGGGCGCGAAGTTTGAAATATATACTATAATGAACCGGCTTGTAGAACAGGGGATGAGCATAATAATGATATCCTCTGAGCTGCCGGAGATTCTCGGCATGAGCGACCGGATTTATGTTGTCTCAGCAGGAAGAATCAGCGGAGAGCTGTCGCGGGAAGAGGCAAATCAGGAACAGATAATGCTTCTTGCAACAGATTAGAAAATTATATATCCCCGTCACCGCAGGCGGCGGATACAACAAAACTTATTTTATCAAAAACAAGTCTGTAAATTGCTGTTGATTTAATTTTAATTGTTAGAAACCAGGAGAATTAAAGATGAGTACTAACGGAATTAAGAAGATGTCAAAGATGAATATCCGTGATTACGGAATGTATATCGCGCTTCTCATAATAATAGTTTTTTTTGCAATTGTCACTGATGGAAATTTTATTAAAGCTCAGAATATAGCTGACCTGATGAATCAGACCGGCTACATCGCAGTTCTTGCAGTTGGTATGACATTTATTATTATCATAAGGCATATCGATTTATCAGTCGGTTTTTTAGCCGGGTGTCTTGGGGCTGCCTCTGCAATAGGTTTAACCACCTGGGGATTACCGGTTTATGTTGTTATCCCCGTTGTGTTAATGTTAGGTGTTATGGCGGGATGTCTTACAGCATTACCAGTCGCAATGCTGGGTATTCCGTCATTTGTCGCTTCACTGGCGGGGTGGCTCATCTATCGCGGCGTTCTGCTTATGGTGACTTCTGGAACAGGTACGATTATAATTTCTGATCCGGCATTCATTGCAATCAGCAACGGCAGTATTCCCGATTATTTATCAGTTACGGGATTTATGACCGGGACTCACAAGCTTACTCTTCTCCTGGGTCTGTTTGCGATGATATGGATAATTCTAAGAAATGTCAGTATCCGAAAAAGTAAACGCTCATATAATTTTGAAATCAGCCCTTTTTATATATTTGTTCTTCAGCAGATTCTTCTTGTTGTTGTAATCGGCGCTATTACCTGGGTTCTTTCCGGTTCTAACGGGATGTCATGGACTGTTGTGATTATGCTTGCGGTAGTTATAGGGTACGACTGGATATCAAGGCAGACAGTGCTTGGCCGGCACATCTATGCCGTGGGGGGGAATCCCGAGGCGGCGGAGCTCTCCGGTATCAGTGTAAAAAAAATAACAATGATAGTTTTCGGTTCCATGGGACTTCTCTGCGGAGTTTCCGGGATAATGTTTGCTTCACGTCTTCAGTCCGCCTCTCCGACAGCGGGGACACTTTTCGAGCTTGATGCAATCGCGGCCGCTTATATCGGCGGAGTATCTGCAGCAGGGGGAGTGGGAAAAATTTCCGGTTCACTGATAGGGGCACTTGTATATATGTCTCTAATGAACGGAATGAATCTCTGGTCAACTACTTCCGATGCGTCACTTCAGTATATCATCCGTGGTTTAGTATTGGCACTTGCCGTAATCTTCGATGTAGCAACACGAAAAGCAAGAAGATAAAATTATTATTAAATTACTAATCCTTCCCCATCTCTTATGGGGAAGGTGCCCAACGGGCGGATGGGGAGGTAATACTATGCTCGACAGAATTTTAAGAAACATAAAAGAGATGCTGCTTTATCCCTTTGCAAAACAGGCCGGTAAGGTGCTCCATCCGAATATGATTACACTTATATCTTTTGCATTCGGTATTGTGAGCATATATTTTATAATAGAAAGATCCCTCATGACAGCGCTTATTTTCTGGCTGTTAAATAGAATATTTGACGGGCTCGACGGGACAGTGGCGCGTGTTACAGGTAAGTCCAGTGACTTCGGCGGTTATCTTGATATAGTTCTCGATTTTATTATCTACTCTGCAATTCCCGTTGCTTTTGTATACTCAGATCCCTCTGCTGATAATTATTTTATCCTTTCACTCCTGCTCTCTTCGTACTATGTTAATGCCGCAAGCTGGATGTATCTTTCGTCAATCCTTGAGAAGAGAAATCTCGGGGCATATTCAAATAATGAAATGACTTCCATTACCATGCCGTCCGGTTTAGCAGATGGGACTATGACTATAATTTTTTACACACTTTTTTTTATTCTCCCTTTGCATCTGAAACTGATTTTTAGTGTATTTATAATTTTAGTACTGGTCAGTATTGTACAGCGGATGGTCTGGGCTTATTTTAAAATCAGATAAGCCAAGTGATGAGCTTTTTAATAATTCACATCAGCTGTTTCTGAAGTCTTCCACTTTTCCATCGAGGTTTTCCGCAATTTGAGAAATGGCTTTGGCATTCCCTGCCATCTCTTCAGCTCCAATGGCGTTTGCCTGGGTCAGTTCTGTAATGGTTGAAATCGATTTGACTATTTCATTAGTTGCATTTTTCTGTTCAAGCGCGGCATTCTTTATCTCTTCCGATCTCTCTTTGACATCGGAAGCCTCGCGGTTTACCGCCTGATTGGTTGAAAACTGACTGTTCATGAATTCAGACATTGACTCCACCATTTTATTAATCCGGGTTACACCATCGATAATTTTAGATAGTGAAAGCACCACTATATTCACAGTGGTTATTCCCTGTCTGGTTTCATTCTCCCCGGCCTTTATAAGAGTGCTGATATCCTTAACACTGCTGAACGTCTGATCTGCAAGTTTTGAAATTTCATCCGCGACAACGGCAAAACCGCGGCCTGCATCACCGGCCCGGGCCGCTTCTATAGCCGCATTAAGTGAAAGTAGATTTATCTTGTCGGAAATATCGTTAATAATTCCGATTATATTTGTCATCTCCGCAGATCGTTGATTCATGGATTGCATGTTGTCATTCATCTGTCTTATAGATGATTCGCCGGTTTTTGCCTCTTGTGAGATAGAGTTTGTCATATCAAGTGTATTGGAAATCATATTTTTCATGCTGCTGATCTGTTCTGAAAGCTCGTTCAGTTTCAGGGCAAGTCCCTCCATCTTCATCATCTGGAGATTGGCAATGTCTGAGATGCTTTCAACTCCTGCTGAAATTTCCTCTACTGTTGCTGTAATCTCTTCGGCGGAGGCGGCCTGGTTCTGCGCATTCGCGGAGAATACATCTGAGGTATCGGACATGTTTGAAGAGGATACGGCCAGTTTTTCGGATATTTCTGAAACTGAATGCAGAAGGACCGTTGTGCGTTCAAGGATCTCCCTTTTATCCGCCTCCTCTTTGAGACGGGCCATCGTTTTTTCTTTAATACTTATAATGAGATAACAGATTGCAGTTACTATAATAAGTTCGAATGTAAAGTTTATATATGCCATTGTTTTTATTCCGACGGCAAGTTTTGAAGATGACGAGATGGATATTATCTGAACAGTAAGAGCTGAAAATGCAACAAGCAGGGTGACATTTTTTGTACAGAATAGTGTGCTGAAAATTATAAATATAAAAAGATGGTAACCTGAAACAATAACACCGACGTCAAACTTGAATGAACCGAATAGCAGATATAAACTCAAACCGGTTAATGAGGTAAAAATAAAGATATTTGCCGCCGTGTGATAGTGTCCCTTACGTAAAATGAAAAGTGAAAATATATTAGAGATAATTACCATTATTAAAAAAAGACTTAATACTGACAAAAATGAATGCTTAAGCACAGCAATGAGAATAATCCACAGGAGAGGAACAATCATCAGAATTATTGATGAAAAGATAACCAGTGTTTTGGATTTTATAAATATATCGAAACTGATGTTATCCGTGTCCGGAATTAAATATGCTAATAAAATTTTCATTTACATCGCCTTTTTTAATTTTAATAAAGTGGTTACTGTCCGAGCCAACAGGGAGTACCTTTGACAGAATTGACAGATTATCACAAAAAGCTGGATTGTAACCCTGTAAAGATTGAGTCATTTGAACTACTATAAACATAATATAACAATGCAAGTCCATAATTTAAAGTAATTAATTTTAAAGAAATAATTTTCTGTCAGGAATGATCATAGTTAATACCAGATGTATCAGTCTCTGACTCTGCAAGGTCCAGCATTGCATTGATAAAACTTAATTTTGTATAATGCTTAATATCATCCGGCCGGATATTAACTGGATGAATGAATCCGTCTGATACAAGTTTTTCTCTTCTTGTCCCTTTGAGGAGCGGTACTGCAGGAGTGTGCCAATCTGTTCCATTGAAAAATGCAATGTTTGAAAATGATGTATCGGTTACCAATCCGTTTTTAACAATTAAAATTTCATCATACTCCGGGTGCTGAGCTTTGAGTCTATCTAGTGAGCTTTTATCTTCGTATTTAAAAGAGTAATCGATTTCGTTGTTATGAACAAGCTTTACTGTTCTTATATCTCTTTTATGATACGGGGCGAATTGAATTTTTTCAATTACGGAGGAGTATACCACCCTGCATTTGTAAATTCCGGATAAACATTCTTCAGGTACAGTAATAAAATCTGCAAGATTTATCTTCTCAGAGTTTTTGAAAATACTTTGAATTGTAGATTCAAAACGCCTGTTATGATATTCTATGTTTTCGATATCACCATCTTCGATTCTAATAGACTCAATAAAACGAATCATCAATCTAACCGTTACTTATTATATTTTTTAATGCTTTCCATTCACTGAATATGGGGTACTCTGGGGATGCAGTTTCCATAGTGCTCCATCTGATGGTATAGCGTAAGGTGCAGTACCATCATAACTGCAATGAAAACTCATAATTGGGAATGGTCAAGAAATAAAAAATCCCGGAGGACGAACTCCTCCGGGCAATTATTTATCAACAGAATATCACAGGAGTGATATTATATTTGTGAAGTTATACTGAAGTATCGGCAGAGTCATATAAAATTATCATTAATCTTCAAAAAATTCTGTTTTGATTTTCAAAATCATTCTGTCTGAATTTCAAGGCGCTTGGCAAGTCCATGAATTTCGGGGATAAATGCTTTGTGGAGTCCCGTTGTCTGCGTGTACATTAGATGCCCTGCAGCATCCCGGAGTACTGAGATGGCAGTTGCCAGGTATAGAAGTTTTACTTAAAATTATTCTTTACAATTTGATGTCGGAGGTAAACATCTCTCTCTTAAAACACTCTTCCCC
>JBBRFT010000122.1:0-10061 GCA_038241375.1 Spirochaetota bacterium | reverse complement strand
TTGATTTCGTGCTCATTAGAATTTTCATCCTTCATTATTGACATATTAAAAACCCCAGTCAAACTTTTAACGAAAAAACAGCAGTTCACTATAAAAATAGTTAAACAATTTTTGTGATAGCACAGACTGACCGGTCGATCCGCACAAATGATTCAATTAGCAATCTGTATTTTCAAGCCATTCAAACTATTGGCCGCTTTATTTGTTTACCAATTCCGGATGATACTATGATTTAAAATTATATATGCCAAATTTGACATATATAATTTTAAAAGTCAACTTTAATAATAAAATAGCAGGGTTTTTTGTGAGATCAGGGCCGTGCTGCAGGATAATCTGATACAGCTTTTTATACTGCAGCAGATAAATTAAATTCGATATGCATTAAATATAAGGAGATTCCCCATTACAGCTTTTACATTTATCGCCATGTCTAAGGGGATATGCCTCTCCACACGAAGGACAGATTGATGTTGGACCCATTTTTTTACGGGTGACATTTTCAGGAACTACACTGATTCTCTGCATACTGAGCATGGAGTGGCCCCCTTCTTTAATCTGGCTCATCAGAAGTTCAAAATTCTGTTCTTTTTTAGTTTTGAGTTTAAGAAACCAGCTATTTACCTAGGACCAGTTTTTAAGCTTTTCCATGTCGAGATAGACTCTGATACCTGAGCCGCTTTTCTTGTCATAGAGTGACACCGCAAATTTCCCGAAATTAAGAATCGTAAGCCATCCGTTCCCAATGGTGCATGGGGTTAGCAGCTGAACAGCATCTGGGAGGCAGACCGGTGTTTCGCATATTGCATCAAAAAATTCGCCATCGGGAATATTCTTTTGCGCAAGATCAACCATAAAGCCTCCGATAAGGAGACCAGGCGCGGCGGCACCGTGAAACGATACTACAAGCTGCTGATATTCCTCGTAAGAATAAGTTCCAATGTTCATTTTCTGCTCCCGGGAAAATTATTTTTGTATTTTATACTTTGTCTGCGACCATACTTTCAACCGCTCAACCCTCCGGCCCCCGCACCCCCGGAGGGGGCTGTTGTGAAACTTTAAGCTCTTAACTTAATGACAGTGCCCCCTCCGGGGGTGCGGGGGCTTAGCTGAGGGAATATTTCCCGGATTGTTATAATAACATTATAACAATCCGCTAATACGCCAGCGCCAATCGCTGTTCACGAACCGCTCTAACTTTCGGGTCCCTGTTCATTGTACTATTCATCCACCCTGCATCTGCCTTTCCGTCTACTACCGGCAGTATTTCATCCGCCATAAAGAGCGCTTCATTTATATCATGAGTAACGTAAATCATAGGGAAAGAGAATTTACCTTTCAGATTTTTGAGCTCCTCACGGAGACCTCTTCGGGTAATTACATCTAGTGCAGAAAACGGTTCATCAAGGAGTAGCGCCGCGGGACGTCTTGCCATTGCCTGACAAATTGCACATCGCTGACGTTCCCCTCCGGAAACCATATGAGGTTTACGTTTCTTCAGATGGCTGATATTGAACAATTCAAAAAGTTCATCCACCTCTTTTTTGTCAACAGCAGCAAAGGCGGCATTCTCGTATAAATTCAGATGCGGGAAAAGCGTGTAATCCTGAAACACATATCCAAGACGGCGCTGTTGTACCGGGAGATTGATACCCTTCCCGGAATCAAACCATGTGCAATCTCTGAATGTAATCTTTCCCTCATCGGGCTTATCGAGACCGGCCATCATACGGATAATGCGGGTCTTCCCTCCACCGGAAGGTCCGATCATCACTAGCATTCTGCTGTCGGGACATGAAAATGAAACGTCCACATCAAAGAATCTCAGTTTTTTCTTTATAGATATATCAATGGCCATCGGCTCCATCCTTATTGAGTTTGTTTACAAGAAGAAGAAAGGCGTAACTTATTGGTATAAAGCTTAATGATATTAGAGCCGCTTTATTATAGTCCATGCTTTCAACAGCTTCATATATCGCAATTGACGCGACCTTTGTCTCGCCCGGTATACTCCCCCCTACCATCATGAGAACACCAAAGGCGCCCATACTGTGAAGAAAAACAAGAACCGCCGAAGCGAGTATTCCGCTTTTACTGTTAGGGAGTATAACCCTGAAAAAAGCTGCATTTTTAGAAAGACCTAAAACATAAGCATTTTCCAGAAGACGCCGATCGAGTTTCTGAAAAGCTGCTTTCATCGGCTGTACTGCATAGGGAATGCTGTAGATCACAGATGCCACAACAATGCCTGAAAATGTAAAAAGCAGCGCATCACCGGAGAGACTCCCCCATGCTTTCCCCACGGGACCCTTTGGTCCCATTAATATTATAAGATAGAATCCTATTACAGTGGGGGGGAGCGCTGTTGGTAAATAAATGAATGCTTCAATAAAAGACTTCCCCGGTATTTTTGAAAACGCCAGCATATAGGCGACAGGAGCTGCCAGCACCATAAGAATGAGCGTGGATACCAGTGCAAGTTTGAGTGTTATGTAAAGAGCAAGATAATCCAATTATTTATACCCGTACTTCTCTTTAATTTTTAGAGCTTCTTTTGACACAAGGAATGCAGCGAAATTTTCGGCCTCATTAATTTTTTTGCTGCTCTTCAAAACGCATGCGGACTGGACAATAAATGGTGCTTCCTTTATTCTATAATAACATCCGGCCTTACCCTGATCTGTATAGACAACGGAAAGGGCGCAGAAACCCGCATCAACAGCTTCTGTTGAAGCATACTGAAATGACTGAGCTATATCCTGTGAATTAACAATCATAGGTTTGACTGACTCATAGATCCCGGTTTTTTGAAGAGCCTTCAAAGCTGACATGCCGTATGGTGCAGTTACAGGATTTGCCATGGAAACTTTTTTTACACTTCCGTTTTTTATAGCCTTAATCCAATCCCCGGATTTACAGAAATCTTTTTTAGCCGACCAGAGTATCACCTCACCCTTCGCATAAACAAATGGTTCAGAAGCAAGCCCTTCATTAAAAAGCCGGGAGGGTCTATCCTCATCTGCCGAGAGAAAAATATCATATGGAGCGCCGTTGGTTATCTGACCATAGAGACTTCCCGATGAAGTAAAAGTCGCCTCAACTTTAGTACCGGTATTTTTTTCATACGCGGCTGAGAGTTCTTTAAAAACCTGAATGTAGTTAGAAGCAACGCCTGCATGGATTTTTTCTGCCGCAGAAAGAGAATGCGAAAGAGATGTAACAGATACAGCAATAAGAATTATACTTTTGATATTTAAATATTTCATTAACTCTTCCCGCGCTAAAAATAAAAAATAATTATGTTAAAATTAGCATAATCACAACATAAGTCAAGTCAAATTTAAAACCCGCGCCGCTCTCTTTTGAAAGAAAGAGAGCGGAGTTAAAATATGCGGCAATTGTAAAATATACCTTTTTTTATAAAGCCTCAATCGGAAAAAATCCTATTATTTGGATTGACTGATATCAGTGAACTTATTATTTTAATTGAAATCACAATAAATTGAATAACAGATGGTTTTCATTCCGGGAAAGAGAATATCCCGAAAGGAATTTAAAAAAGGAGTTTAACAATGAACAAAAGAGCAACTGTGTTTCTTATAATATTTTTTGCGCTCTACTTTTTCGTGAAGTATCTTGCTAATTTTTATATAGACTATGAATGGTTCAAGATCAATAACGGTCTGCAGGTTTTCTGGGTCCTCTTTATGACCAAGTTCAATGTGCAGGCCATTTTCGGTGCTTCATTTATCGGAATCTTTATGCTGAACTTTCTGCTGATCAGAATACTCGGAGGCAAAGGGAGATTTTTTGTTGAGAATTTTCTAGACAGGATTCAAATCCCGGCAATAGGTTCATCGCGCCATCTGCTTCTCATTATACTAACCGGCGGAATAATATTCATCGGTTTTCTCATGGGTGGGACAGCCTCGGCCTTCTGGAAGGAGTATCTGATGTACAAGAATTCCGTCCCCTTTGACGGATTCCCCGTTGATCCGATATTCGGAAAAAATATCGGATTCTATATATTTTCACTCCCCTTCTACCAGTTTCTTTACGGATGGCTCATGAGTACTCTTCTGATTATTACAATCTTCTCTTCTGTAATACATTTTTTTAACGGCGGAATTTTTTTCAAACAGGGAAAAGTTGAAGTTTCAGGATTCTGCAGAGCTCACATATCCATACTGCTTGCCCTTATGGTAATCCTTTTCGGTCTCAGCTATCAGCTCTCCGCTTACGAGCTTCTCTTTTCACAGGTTGGGAAATTCTACGGTGCCGGTTATGCCGCGGTTAACTCCAAACTTCTTGCATTCAGAGTCGCCAGTGTTATTTCATTTATCGCCGGAGCGCTTCTTCTTTTTAATGTTTTCAAAAGGAGTTTCAAGCTTCCGGTTATTGTTCTTATTACAATAATCCCGGTGTTCTTTATCCTGGGTACAATATTCCCGGCACTTCAGCAGCGGTTTGTTGTTATTCCGAATGAGCTCGATAAAGAAACACCATTTATCCAGAACAACATCGACTTCACACGCATTGCCTATGGAATAGATAAAGTTGTCGAAATTCCATTTGAGAACAACAGAAATCTCACATACAAAGATATAACAGACAACAAAGACGCCATGGAGAGCGTAAGATTGTGGGACTGGCGACCGCTCAAGCAGACATACAAACAGCTCCAGGAGCTTAAGCAGTACTACTTCTTCAACGACGTTGATATTGATCGATATATGATTGATGGAAAAAAAATTGCGGTAAACCTTTCCGCACGGGAGCTCTCGATTGACGGACTAGGCGGAAACTCTCAGACATGGCAGAACAGACACCTGATCTATACTCACGGTTACGGTGCTGTTATGAGCAGGGTTGACAGGATATCATCTGAAGGTCTCCCGGTTTTCATGGTTCAGGACATTCCTCCGAAGAGCAGCGTGGGAATAAAAATAGACAGACCTGAAGTCTACTACGGCGAGCATAAAAATTCATACGCCATAACAAATACATCGATTCAACCGGGAGAGTTTGACTACCCTTCGGGAGATGAAAACAAATATACAACATACGCCGGAACCGGCGGTATTAAGCTCGACTCATTTTTCAAAAGAATTCTTACAGCTGTCGCATTCGGAGATATCAACCTTCTTATATCGGGTAACATCAGCAATGAAAGCCGGGTTCTTTTCAGACGGAATATTGTCGAGATTGCACAAACCTATGTTCCGTTCCTTGAACTCGACGATGATCCCTACCTTGTAATTTCAGAAGGGAAGCTCTACTGGATAATTGACGCGTACACACAGTCAGACCAGTTTCCATACTCCACACCGATATACGTCGGAGGAAAAAATCTTAATTATATCAGAAATTCCGTTAAAATAATTATTGATGCGTATAATGGAAGTATCAACTGCTACATCTCTGACAGCTCTGATCCGATCATCAAGGCTTACGCAAAAATTTTCCCGAATCTTTTCAAGGAACTGAAAGATGTACCCGAGGGGCTGAAGGCTCACCTTAGGTATCCTGAAACAATATTCAATATACAGAGCAATATGCTTCTTAAGTATCACATGACGAATCCAAATGTTTTTTATAATAACGAAGACGCATGGGCAATACCGACACAGATTTATGGATCAACAGAGGAAGCAGTTCACAGCTACTATCTTGTAACTACACTTCCAAATGAAAAACGTAGCGAATTTATTCTTATACTGCCGTTTACTCCATACAAGAAAAACAATATGATGTCATTTCTTACTGCTAAATGCGACATGCCCGATTACGGACAGCTGCAGCTTTACCAGCTTCCGAAAGACAAACTCAATTACGGACCTATGCAGATTGAGGCACGGATAAATCAGGATCCTGAAATATCAAAACAGCTTACACTCTGGAGCCAGAAAGGGACAAATGTTATACGGGGCAACATGCTGGCAATTCCAATTAAAGAATCGATTATCTACATCGAACCTCTCTACCTTAAAGCGGAAACAAGTGAGATGCCGGAGCTTAAAAAAGTAATAGTCGCCTTCTCGGACAAAATTGTCATGGAGAATGACCTCCCTACTGCGATTGAGAAATTATTCTTCGGAAGCGGCTTTGCCACAGACGCGGAAAAAAGCGACACAAAAGGTATGAGCCTGAAATCCATGGCCGACCGTGCCTCATTCCACTTCTCTAAAGCGGAAGAGTATATGCGTGCCGGCAACTGGAAAGGCTACGGTGAGGAACTGGAGAGTCTGAAAAACATTTTAAATCAGATGAAGAGCCAGGGGAACTGATGGAACTGATGCGATCATGCGGAGTACTTCTCCATATAACAAGTCTCCCGGGCAGATACGGAACAGGCACACTTGGCGATGAAGCCTATGAGTTTATAGACCTTCTTGCGGAGAATGGTGTCACTTACTGGCAGATTCTTCCAACCGGACCTGTTTCCGATTCCATGTGCTATTCTCCATACTCATCATTATCGGCATTTGCCGGTAATGAGCTCTTTATCTGCTGCGACAGGGTCAGAAGCAAACCCTGGTTCACGGATAAATTTCCTGAACCGGATACAGAGGATATATCTTTTGCTGATTTCATGACCGCGGGAGATTATGTTTTCAGATTTCTTAAAGCCGCGGAGACAAATTTCTATAAAAATGGAACCCCTGAAGTGCGCGATGAGTTTAGTCAGTTCTGTCTTGAACACGGAGAAAACTGGCTCAACGACTACGCTCTTTACAGGGCACTTGCAAAAAAAACAGGAACATTCAACTGGCTTAAATGGAACACAAAACTCGCGCTACGTGACCCCGATGAAGTCTCTGCAGCAGCGGTGGAACTGGAAGAGGAGATTAATTTCTTCAAATTTACCCAGTTTATATTCTTCTCACAGTGGAACGAAATGAGAGAATACGCCGGGATGAAAAATATCAGAATTGTAGGGGACATTCCAATCTACATGTCAATGGACAGCGCTGATTCATGGGTAGCACAGAATATTTTAGAGATCGATTACAACGAAATGACGCCGGCATTTATAGCCGGCGTCCCCCCGGATTACTTCTGTGAAACCGGTCAGCTCTGGGGTAACCCCGTTTACAAATGGCATATAGACAATGAAGCGAAACACAAAGAACTGAACGAAGATACCTACCAGTGGTGGTTAAAACGTGTAAAACATATTCTTAAACTGACAGATTCGGTAAGGATAGATCACTTCAGAGGGTTCGAATCGTTCTGGTCGGTACAATACGGTGAGAAGACTGCGGTAGACGGGAAATGGATTGACGGGCCGGGTAAAATTCTCTTTGACAGACTGCTAACAGACTTAGGAGAACTACCCATAATCGCGGAAGATCTTGGTGTAATTACACCGGCCGTAAAAAAACTGAGAGACGATCTTGAACTTCCCGGAATGAAAATCCTGCTCTTTGCATTTGACCACAATAACAAAAACGAATATCTTCCTCACAACATAACAAACAGACACTGTATTGTCTATACCGGAACACACGACAACAACACCGCCAACGGATGGTTCTACAATACCTCCATGAATGAAGAGGATAGAAATTACATTCTTGAATACCTGGGGATGAATGACTGGAATAATTTTCATATCCGTATAATACGCGAAGCAATGGCAACACAGGCAGATCTGGTAATTATACCGGCACAGGATATTCTCGGGTACAGCAGTGAATTCAGAATGAACCTGCCCGGAACTACTGAGAACAACTGGAAATGGAAGCTTACCAAAGGTGCGCTTAACAACGACAACATGGGGAAAATAAAACGGATGGCAGAAATGTTTTCACGGATACCGCCCCCTCTGGCCTCTGGCCATCTCCCCCATGAATGAGAGGAGAAGCATTACTAAATGTTTAGCATTATCCCTTTCTCCCATTCATGGGGAAAGGTGCCCAACGGGCGGATAGGGGCGGATAGGGACGAACAAAGCAAGAAACTAAATATTAACTTTAATAAATATTTTTAAACATAAGAACGGAGAAAACAAAAATGAAAAAACTCATAATACTATTCGCGATTGCAACTCTTGGTTTCACTTCCTGCGGTTACAACACAATGCAGGCAAATGAGGAGGAGGTATTTTCCGCGTGGGGAGATGTCGAGGCATCTTACCAGAGACGAATGGACTTAATTCCAAATCTCGTTGAAGTTGTCAAAGGATATGCAGCTCATGAAAAGGATACTCTAACTGCTGTAACCGAAGCAAGATCGAAAGTCGGTTCATTTCAGGTAACGAAAGATGTTCTGAACGATCCGGCGTCATTCCAGAAATTTCAAAGTGTTCAGGGTGATCTGTCATCAGCTCTATCGAAGCTTATGGTAGTTGTTGAAAAGTACCCGGACCTTAAAGCAAATCAGAATTTTACAGACCTTCAGCATCAACTTGAGGGAACTGAAAACAGAATCAATGTAGCGCGTGTAAGATATAACCAGGCTGTTCAGAAATTTAATACATCTATACGGACGTTTCCAAACAGCATAACAAACAGTATGCTTCTTCACCTGGATAGAAAAGAACCTTTTAAATCACAGGAGGGAGCAGCATCGGCACCTAAGGTTAATTTCCAGTGAAAAAAAATATACTTATAATTATTGCCGCGATTATTTTAATGCCAGTTCACTGGAGTTACGCTCTTGACGTGCCTGCATTAAAGGGACGGGTAAATGATTATGGAGATATGATCTCTCCCGAAGCGGAGTCCCTTCTTGAGGAGAGACTCAAATCCTTCGAGTTGTCAGATTCAACACAGGTTGTTATACTTACAGTCAATTCTCTCGAAGGGGATGCCATGGAGGATTTCACTATCCGTGTTGCCGAAAAATGGAAAATCGGCCAGGCAAAAAAAGATAACGGAGTAATACTCTTTGCTTCAAAGAACGACAGACGGATGAGAATTGAAGTGGGCCGAGGTCTTGAAGGAGTACTGACCGATCTTCTCACGGGGCGTATACTTGACAATATAATAAGACCCAGATTTAAATCAGGGGATTTTGACGAAGGATTTCTTGACGGAACAGGTTCCATTATAGATGCCTGCAGAGGGGAGTTTAAAAATGACTCATCCTCTTCATCATCAGAGACAGGTGAATCTACAATCGGAAAGTATCTAATTTTTATTATGGTAATTCTCTATATTGCAATAATAATTGTTTCCGGATTCTCAAAGATTTTAGGGGGAGGAATCGGCGCATTGAGTCTGCCGTTGATTATCTATTTTGGATTTTCTCCAATGGGATTTATAGAAATTATTATATTCGCATGCATAGGATTTGTAGTCGCACTGGTTGTACCCTATCTGCCGATTGGTGGCGGTTCATCCGGCAGAAGTTCAGGAGGGAGTTCGAGCTATGGAGGAGGTGGTTTCTCCGGCGGAGGGGGAAGTTTCGGTGGTGGAGGAAGTTCAGGAGGATGGTAATGAAAAAGAATTCAGATACATTTTTTACAAAAGAAGAAAAAAACGCAATAGAACTCTCAATAAAAAATGCGGAATCCCGCACATCCGGAGAGATTGTGGCAATGGTAGTTGAGCAGAGTGACGGATACAAAGATATAGAAACAACAGCAGGAATAACTCTCGCTGCAATGATATCTCTTTATCCTGCTGAACTTTTTTTTGCCTGGTCAGATATTCTATTAAGAAAATTTATATCTTCATTGAACTGGTATACAGCTGTACCGGACGGAACCAGGTTTATTACAGGATTAATGGTATTCATCTCTCTGACAATAATATTACATTTTCCGCTGAAGATATTGTTCAGAAAATTCAGCAGGATAAAAAGATTGATTATATCAGCACAAAGAATGGAAGCAGAAGTAAAAGAGAGAGCACTGCGCGGTTTTCAGGAATATGGGCTGGGGAAAACCAGAGATGCCACAGGCGTACTTTTTCTGATATCAGTTTTTGAAAAAAAAGTACAGGTCCTTGCCGATCATGGAATCTACACAAAAATTGACCAGAAAATACTGGACGGTTACGCAGGTTCAATCGCCAGGGGTATCGCATCAGGGAACGGAGGAGATGCCTTATGCC
>JBBRFT010000121.1:0-10062 GCA_038241375.1 Spirochaetota bacterium | reverse complement strand
GGGGATTTAGGGGGCGTCGTTGATGTGGGTATAAATCAGCTCCCAAGCGGGGGCGTTATATTCTCTCCAATAGTAATGATTCCCGTAATTATCCCTGCTTCATTATAGAGCTTATGCGCCGACCATTCAACTTTTATTTCATTTCCATGAGCATTTAATACAATATTTTCAAAACGGTCACTAAATTCACCGGCAATTAAGTTTTTTAATTCTGCTTCAACTTTACCGCGTAATTGTTCAGGAATGAACATATCCGTATATTTATTTCCGATTACTTCGTTACGTTTTTTCCCAAAGAGTTTTTCAGCTTGGGGATTGAATTCAATTACTTTACCGTCAGATGAGAGACCTAAAACCACTCCCCGGACAGAATAAATAAGGGAAGATAGCATTGTCAGAGTATCTTTCAAGGCAAACTCGAGAGTTTTTGGTTTAGTTATTTCTATAAAAGTAATAACTAAACCGTCAATTTTGTCGTCGATTGTGCGGTAGGGCATTATTCGGACAATAAACCATCTTCCGTCGATAGTCGTAACTTCCTTCTCTTTAAACATAAGTGTTCGCAGAACTTCTTCTCCATCGCTCGATATTTCGGGATAGTTAAGAACTGTTACCAGGTCGGTGAAAACTCTCCCTATATCGCTCTGAATCAGTTTGAAAATTTTTGTGGCTGATGGCGTAAACTGTCTTATGTTAAGTTTTTTATCGAGGAAGAGCGTTGCTATTTCGTCGCTGTTTAATAGGTTTGTCATATCGTTGTTTACTCTTGCTGAATCATCTACCTTGCTCAGAAGTTCGGCATTGACGGTATGTAGCTCTTCGTTAAGGCTTTGCATCTCCTCTTTGGATGTGGTAAGCTCTTCATTAGTCGATTGAAGTTCCTCATTTG
Source organism: Spirochaetota bacterium (assembly GCA_038241375.1). Lineage (GTDB taxonomy): Bacteria > Spirochaetota > UBA4802 > UBA4802 > UBA5550 > WRGT01. Next base: position 9,173 of record JBBRFT010000121.1, on the reverse strand, counting down.
AAGACTGGAGTTCTTCGTTTGTAGATTTCAACTCCTCCTGTGAAGTCTGCATCTCTTCACGGGTGCTTTGCAGTTCCTCATGTGTACGCCGAAGTTCGAGTTTCAACTCTTCCACAATAATTGTGTCGCTGGTATCAATAGTTTTAGATTTAGATCGTCTTGGCTTTTCAGCAGGGAGATCGTTAAACACCACTATAATTTTCCCCTTAAGGGCTGATGGGCTTTCAATCTGCTGAATGGTAATGTCAGCAATCTGTGTTCCTCCGTTGGTTCCAATTTTAACATTGTGTAAAGTTACCTTCTCATAATTTTGTCCGGCTTTTCTGAATGCTGCAGGGAGTAAGTTTCGTAGACCTTCTCGTGCCATTGAAAAGATGTTCATACTCGCTTTGCCGGCTGAAGGTGTTAGATATTTCCCGGTGTTCCCTGTGATATATAGGATGTCCCCCTGACCCGTTACCAGGACGCTTGCAGGTGAAAATTTCTGTAAAACAATCTGGTCAGTAAGAGTCTGTAAATTATCAGGAATTTTTATCGGATCAGGATTTTGGGTTAAATGGAGCCTGCTTGTGGAAAATGAGCTTGGGAAATTAAATAGCTCTTCAGTTTTAGGTGTCCCGACGCTCTTAAATATTCTCAATTTTGAATCAATGATAGTAAAAAGATCTTTCTGATCGCCATTGGTTTCTGCATTTCCGAGTAGAAGAACACCTCCCGGATTGAGCGAGTAGTGAAACAGTGCAAGAAGTTTTTTCTGGAGTGGTGTATCCATGTAAATGAGCATATTTCTGCATGAAAGTATATCGAGTTTTGTGAAAGGAGGGTCTTTAATTACATTCTGAGGGGCAAACACCACCATTTCACGTATCTCTGCATTTACCCGAAACTGATCGTCAACTTTAACAAAGAAGCGACTTAACCGGTTTGCAGATACATCTGAAACTATATTTGATGGATATAGTCCTTTTCTCGCCTGTTCAATAGCACCGGTGTCAAGGTCTGTTGCAAATATCTGAATCGACAGGTTTTTGTTAAGTTTTGTTTTTTCAATTGCCTCTTTGAATATTATGGCGAGAGAGTATGCCTCTTCACCAGTTGAACAGGCCGGTATCCATGCACGAAGGACATACCCGTGCGGAAATTCAGCGAACATCCCCGGGAGAACTATATCTCTTAGATTGTCCCATACTGCATCATCTCTGAAAAAACTGGTAACTCCGATCAGCAGCTCCTTAAATAAAATATCCGTTTCTGCGGAGTTCTCCTGAAGATAACGTACATACGTTCCGATTTTGCTTATCTGGTGAATCCCCATTCGACGTTCAATGCGGCGATATAGGGTATTTTTTTTATATTGAGAGAAGTCGTTGCCTGTGTGTGAACGGAGGAGTAAAATAATCTTTTCAAGTGAACTTGTATCTTTTTCCAGTTCTATATTTGAGATTTTCCTTAGCGGTAATCTGGCTATTGCTAAAAGTTTTTCAGGGAGTTCGTTCGCTGGAGCTATAATGTCAGCCATTACTGATTCTATGGCACTTCTTGGCATACTGTCAAACTTTGCCGATTCCGGATCCTGAACAAGAGCTAATCCCGCTTTTTCTTTTATTGCCTTTAGACCCAAGCTGCCGTCTGATCCCATACCTGAAAGTATAATTCCTATACTATTTTCAAGGCGGTCTTCGGCGAGTGATCTGAAAAAGTAATCAATAGGGAGACGAAGTCCGCGTATTTCTACCGGATCAAAAAGATGAAGTGAACCGTTAAGTATAGACATACTCTTGTTCGGAGGGATTACATAAACAGAGTCAGGTCTAATTTTTAGACGGTCTGAAACATGGATTATTTTCATCTTTGTAACACGTTGAATAAGTTCGGGCATTATTCCAACATGATTAGGGTCGAGATGCTGAATTATAACAAATGCCATCCCGCTATTTTCAGGCATATTCTTAAAAAATTGTTCTAATGCTTCAAGCCCGCCAGCTGATGCACCGATACCGACTATTGGAAAATGTTCGATCTCGGAAGTTTTGTTATTTTTTTGTGCAGCAGGCTTTTTATCCGTGATAGTTTTATCAGGTGTTTTTTTAGTCACAGACTTTTCTTTTTTCATCATGTCTCCAATATCAACGCTGTCATTTCGAACTCCGCATCAGTTCATCAAGTCAACTATCTGTCATTTCGAACCCAACTTCAGTTCATCGGGTGAGAAATCTGGTTTTTAATTCAATCCTCTTATTCGCAAGTAATCCCCCATTGTTTTATCTGTAATAAGAATATGTTCAAAAAGCCATTTTTTCAAAAATTCAAAAACATCATCATCAAGGTTGCTTTTACCTTCGGAGTATTTATTAAGAAAACTCTCTACTTGCTCAGTCAGTTTATGGTGTTCCTCTCTATGTTCTCTTAAATTCAGATAGTTATGTTTTTCCATCATTCTCTCTTCGGCAGCAAAGTGATATTTTGTGTAGCTGATTAGTTCAAAAAGCAGATTTTTAAGGTAAACGTGATTTTCGCCGTTGTTTTTTGATTCTCTTAACTCTGCAATTATTCTGATAAGTTCCTTGTGATGGTCGTCAAATTGTTTAATCCCAATATTAAGTCTGCCTTCCCATTCCATCGTTTACCTTCCAATAAATTGAATAATTTTATTTTTACTATCTTAAATTAAATATATTCATCTCTTGAAATAATATATTTATTGTTCTTTAATTAATCAAGCAGTGTTCTTGCCTTTTTGATGTTATTTTACATTTTTTATGATAAAAATCAAAAAAAGGCTATATTTTGAGATATTCTGCTTGATACATTAAGCAGAAATGATTATATTAATCTTCTATTTTTGTAACATGAAATATTAAGGTGTAATTGATGAGTGAGCTAAGTTCAATTATAAAATCTGCAAGGGAAAGCTCCAGGCTGACTATACGCGAGGCTGAAGCAAAGAGCGGTATATCTAACGCTTATCTTAGCCAGATTGAAAATGACAAAATCAAAAACCCTTCATTCCAGATATTAAATAAAATCAGTAAATTATATGAAATTCCATTGGAAATACTGATGGAAAAATCTGGTTACTCCATGTCTGATTATGGTAATAATTCCCTTCAGGCTGACATAAAATCTGCAACGGTACTGATCTCAGACGACAACAAATTCGACCGGGAGCTGTTCATCAATTATTTATCATTTGATACCGGATGCAGATACGTTATTAAACAGGCAAAGACAGGAATGGAAACCATTGAAAGTATTAAAAAAGATCCTCCCGACTGTCTTATTCTGGATTACAAACTCCCTGACATGGATGGTCTTGATGTTCTTCAACAGATTTCTGAATCAAAAAAAATGAGTAAGGTACCTGTCATTATGATGACCGGTTACGGAAGTGAAGATATTGCCGTGGCCGCAATGAAACTCGGTGCTGTTAATTACCTGATTAAAGACAAAGTAAGCAGGGATGAGTTTATTTCAGCCGTAAATACCGGTGTCAAAAGAAAAATTCTCTGGCAAAGTATGATGTCTAAAAAAGCCGTCAAAACCCGGCCGGATTCCGGTCGTCAGATAGAAATAATAAAACATATTGAGAACCTTACAGTCGGTATTGATGAGCTTTGCAGAAATAATGCTTCATCGCCGATAATATCGGAGTTGACGTTCTTGAAGAATGAGGCTGCGGCACTATCAAAATTGTTGAGGTAGAAATTTTATTCAAACATTCGTTTAGTAACTTTAATTTGCTCCCCATCCGCCCGCCGGGCACCTGACGGACACGGATGGACTAATGCCGCGGTGCCATGGATGGCAAGGAGCGCTTCCCCGGAGAAGATGCGGAAGGCTTAACTTAATGATATTGGGTTAGGGGGAACCATTATAAGACAAATAGAAGGGGCGTGGAATATATGATACAAAATGATTTATACGAAAAGTTTCTCTCCAGTCTCCTGGCTGGAGATAGAGGAATATGTGTTTCCATTACTCAGGATTTAATTGCAAAGGGTGTACCGGTTAGGGATATATATGTTGATCTGTTTCAGAAAGCTCTCTATAAGGTCGGTGAGCTATGGGAACATAACAGAATATCTGTTTCAGTTGAGCATATGGCAACTGCGATTGTTGAGGGGCTTTTTGCTCTTGTCTATCCCGCAATTTTTGGAGCTGAACATTCCGGTAAAAAGGCTGTAGTTTCAAGTTCGGCAAATGAGTTTCACCAGGTTGGCGGGAAAATGGTTGCGGATATTTTCGAACTTAACGGCTGGGATGGATATTATCTCGGTGCAAATATTCCAGGTGATGAACTTTTAAAATTTATTGATGAAAAGAAACCGGATGCGCTGGGACTATCTCTCAGTATCTACTTTCACATGAAAGCACTTACAGATACAATAGAATCCGTTAGGAACTCTTTCTCTAACCTTGACATTATAGTCGGCGGGCAGGCTTTTCGCTGGGGAGGAATTGAAATTGTTTCAAAATTTCCGGGTGTTACTTATATCGAATCACTGGCAAGTCTTGAAAATCAGATCAGGAAGAAATAAATTATGGAACACTTCTCTCAATATCTCAATTCATATGTAATGAAGAAAGCCTCATTCATACTTATTCTTATGGATAGTGAGGGTATAATTTTAGATGCTAATGAGTTTGCAAATAGTATTACAGGAAGAGCATTAAAGGGGGAGAGATTTAAGAATGTTCTTATTGATTTTCCCGATACTTTTAAATTAGAAGATTACCTGCATGACGAAGGTAAAGGATTTTTATTGAATATCGATACCGGAGGACTTCCCGAAACATATTATTTTCAATTCAAAACCGATGGGGATAAAGTTATTGTTATTGGTGAACAGGATCGTATGGAGATTGCGGATCTTCGTAAAAATATGATGAATCTTAATCATGAACTTGGTAACCTGTCTCGGGAACTGCAGAAAAAGAATGCGGAACTGAACAAACTTAATATTTTAAAAAATCGTTTTCTCGGAATGGCAGCGCACGATTTAAGAAGTCCACTTGCTATTATCGAAACTTATAGCGATTTTCTTATAGATGAACTTCCGCAAGGAATCGAAGAGGAACATAAAGAATTTCTTGATATAATCAAAACAACAAGTTCATTTATGCGCGGATTGATTGAAAATCTTCTCGATGTTTCCATGATTGAAGCCGGGAAGCTGGAGCTTGATCTTGTCGATTCAGATTCTAGTCAGTTGATAGAGAAGAATGTTCACCTGAATAGAACGATTGCTAAACGAAAAAATATTGATATTACATTTTCATCTGCAGAGAGCATACCTCGAGTTTCTCTGGATGAGAATAAAATACTTCAGGTAATGAACAATCTTATATCTAATGCGGTAAAATTTTCACCATCGGATACTACGGTATCAGTAACTGTTACCGCGGATTCAGAAAACCTTACCGTCTCCGTAGCAGATGAAGGACCAGGTGTGCCCGAGGCGGAACGGGAGAAAATGTTCAGTCCTTTCGGCAGAACATCTGTAAGGTCAACCGGCGGTGAAAAATGTACAGGACTTGGTCTTTCAATTGTCCGGAATATTATAAATGCACATGGCGGTGAAATAAATATAACAGACGGGGAGAGTAAAGGTTCGGTGTTTACATTTAACATACCGTTTGAAAGTTAGTATTAAAACTCAACCCCGATGTAAAAACCGGGGTGATAGGTAACAAAATAAACTGGGCGCATAGGTTAAGCCTTCCCCATCTTTTCTGGGGAAGGTGCCCAACGGGCGGATGGGGAGGAAAGTAAAGTTACTAAACGAATTTTTGAATAAATTAAGCATAAATTACTTACTCCCCCTCTGCCGCAAGCGACATCTCCCCCATAAAAAATGGGGAAGACGATAATTGTGAACTGGTAGTTGTCTTGAAATCGGCTTAACTTAAAGACATTGCCCACAGGGGTGAGTTTAAAAGGTTTAAAGGTTACACGTTAACTGAACAATAGAAGAAAAATAAAGGAGGTTTTTTTAATGAAAAGGGAAGATCTATTAAAATCAGCAGGGGAGCTTACTCAGCCGCCGGTAAAATCCGCTGATGAATACAGTGCAGCACGTGAAGATATGGCTGCAGAGATGAATAGTGTTATGGCAAAACGGAGCGATATAGATTCGCTTATTGGCGCAGGTAATCTGGATATGATGCAGGACAATCACAGGAATCATGCCAGATTTATCGAATCATTATTATTCAGTTATAAGGCAGAGGTTTTTGTCGATACAGTTCTCTGGGTTTTTCGTGCTTACAGGAATCACGGGTTTCATCTGACATATTGGCCGGCTCAGCTTGACCTATGGGTGGAAGTTATGAAAAAGCACATTACTCCGGAAAGTTTTGAGTATATTTATCCTTTTTACAGATGGATGATAATCAATCAGCCCGTTTTTGTTAAATTGAGTGATGAATTAACAGATTCGGTGTCAACACCGTCGCACGGAGGATAATGCCAGGTGAGTAACGGAATTAAAATTTTAGTAGCTGATGATGATTTAAATCTGCTCAGTGCAACTGCCCGTTTGCTAAAAGGGGCGGGATAAGAAGTCTTTTAAATCCATAAGAGACGCGGATAATAAAATTTCTGATTTTAAATACCTCCATGTCAATAAAGCTGCAGGCAGTATTCTTGGAGATTCACCAGATTTTTACATTGGTAAAAATATGCTCGATGTTTTCTCCGGACTTTTGCAGTCGGGACTTTTCGATCAATATGTAGATGTTGCTGAAAACGGAATTAATATTGATGTCGAGCAGGAATATAATTTTGATAACAAACAAAACTGGTATAGAATACTTGCACGCCCTTATGATAATGGATTTGTCGTGACTTTTTCAGATTTAATTATACTTATAAGTCTGAATTTGGAATTTTGACAATTTCAAATTCAATAAGTAAAATTAGTGTGCAACAATCAGTTTGATGAGTCAAGAGGATATAATATCTACAATGATTCGCCTTGAAGCAATCGTTTAAATTTCCAGACTATATTTTTCATATGCTTTAAGTTTATAGATTATGTCATTTTTACTGAAAAAATATAGAAAAAGTCTTTGATATTTTTTAAGCATATGTTTTTATTGCCTTTCAGTGGGTTTCATCAGTTTAAATAAGAGGTAAAGATATGTACAGCAACATAACTCTGAATTATGCCTTTGCAATGCCCGGGGCAATGGAACTTGTAGTTATTTTTCTTATTGTTCTTGTTCTTTTTGGCGCGGGGAAAATTCCAACTATTGCTAGAGATATTGGTTCCGGCATCAAGGAATTTAAAAAGTCCATCAAAGATAAACCGGAAGATGATGAGGATAAAAAATAATAAAAAAGCTGCCCTAAGGCAGCTTTTTTATTTGAATGAGTATTTTCTAAGATATATTAAATTCAGTCTACCCTGGGTAATCCGTCGAATCCTCTCTGCAGATCCGCCTCTGTAGGTACATAATCTGTCATAGTTCCTTCATTGTACTGCATGTATGCCGGCATATCAAAGTATCCTGTTCCTGTTAGACCAAAGAGAATAGTTTTTGCTTCACCGCTCTCTTTGCATTTAAGTGCTTCCTGAATTGCCCCATATATTGCATGAGATGATTCCGGAGCAGGCAGAATCTGTTCAAGTTTACAGAACATTGTCGCTGCATCGAAAACTTTGTTCTGATCCACAGATATCGCTTCCATATATTTATCATGATAAAGTTTTGAGAGGATAGGAGACATCCCGTGATAACGGAGACCTCCTGCATTGTTTGGAGATGGCATAAAGTCGCTGCCGAGGGTATACATTCTGGCAAGCGGAGTTATTCTCCCTGTATCGCAAAAGTCATAAGCGTATTTTCCCCGGGTCATTGATGGGCATGAAGCAGGTTCCACCGCGATAAAACGTGGATTTGCTTTCCCTGTCAGCTTATCCTGCATGAATGCAGCCATAAGTCCTCCAAGGTTTGATCCGCCCCCTGCACAACCGATAACCACATCGGGATACTCTCCCAGTTTTTCCATGGCAATTTTGCTTTCAAGTCCTATGATAGACTGATGGAGAAGTACCTGGTTGAGTACGGAGCCGAGAGCATAACGGCAGTCGTCATCGCCCATTGAAAGCTCAATAGCCTCAGAGATGGCGCATCCCAGGCTCCCCCCGGTATTCGGATCATTTGCAAGCATTGCCCGTCCCACCTGAGTTGTGTCCGATGGGCTGGGAATTATCTTCGCACCGTATGTCTCCATGACAGCTTTACGGAATGGTTTCTGATTGAATGAGACTTTAACCATAAACACAGTAAGATCCAGACCAAAATGAGCACAGGCCATGGAAAGAGCGGTACCCCACTGTCCCGCACCTGTTTCAGTAGTGAGAGATTTGAGGCCCTGTGCTTTGGCGTAATATGCCATGGCAGCAGCTGCGTTAAGTTTATGGCTTCCAGAGGTATTGTTTCCCTCAAATTTGAAGTATATTTTTGCCGGTGTTCCAAGCGCTTTTTCAAGATGATATGCGCGAATTAAAGGTGAAGGGCGGAACGTTTTGTAGTAGTCCAGAACCGGTTCCGGAATATCTATGAATCTGGTTGTGGAATCCATCTCCTGTCTGCAGAGTTCTTCACAGAATACAGGGTAAAGGTCTTCTGTTGCCAGGGGCTGGAGTGTTCCCGGATTAAGGAGCGGGTCAGGCTGCTCTTTCATGTCCGCACGAATGTTATACCACTGCTTAGGCATCTCCTCTTCTGCAAGATATGTTTTGTATGGTATTTTTGCCATTGTGTTACCTCGTCGGTTTTATAATTATAATATCGAAAAACGTTAACAGAAATACTGTTTCTGCATGTAGATACGTTTCTATTTATAGAAACATTTTGTCAATGAATTTTTCCTGGTTTTTTATTATTTATATGATTTTATAAATATATAAAGTAAATCCATAGATTATGGAAAGAAATCCCGATATATTTTTTTTAGTGACACCTGAATGCTGTATTATAAGAACAGTGGGTGATAAATGATAAAAATCATAGAAATAGAAAGCTTGGTACGGAATTATTAAGTGAAGCTATTCAATTTGCTCAAAATAATAATATTTTAAGAATAACATTATTAACAGATTACAATAATGAAAGTGCGATTAAGTTTTATAGTAAAAAAGGATTTATAAAATCAAAAATGATTC
>JBBRFT010000120.1:0-10076 GCA_038241375.1 Spirochaetota bacterium | reverse complement strand
CTACGCGCTCAAGAGTGTCTCTGGGGGGAGCGCAAGCCGAACGAGGACCAGGCCGGGCGGGGATATTTTACTTGACCTGAGCTTTGCGTCACCAGCCTGCAAGCTGCTATTTGAGAGGACTCAATAGCGACTCTTGCGTTTCAGCCAGCGGGGGTTGATGGAAGACTTTAAATAGCTAAAACATAGGAGCCTGGATTGAAAAAGCAATACGACTTATCACAACTTGATTGGAACGTGTCTGGATGGTCGCCGGAAATATGGCGACTCGAACAAACGATGGAGATCGGGGCATCGCCAAACGCCGAGGTAGCGGGCATTCCGGCTGTAGTTCCGGGATCGGTGCAGCTAAGCCTCCATAAGGCCGGTCTGCTGCCCGACTGGAACGTGGGAATGGAGCACCGCGCGTGCGAGTGGGTAGAGACTGAACAGAAGTAGTCTTTAAAACAAAGGAGGGTAAAGTATTGTCAATAGAGCAGAAAACAGCGAAAGCTTGCTACACCTGTGATGATAGCCTCGGGGTCAATAAAAAAACAGGGTTTAACGGGCTGTAACTCATTTTGAATTCCTCAGGACCCATCCGGTTCCAGAAACAGAGTTTTTGGAGCTGACATTAATATAGAAGTTTGTCATTTATAATGGTTATGAGGTAAAATTAAGTCTTGAAATAATTTATACATTTATTATACTCCATGTATGGAAATAATAGAAAAACAACGTATTCACAAATTAAATGAAAATAATTACACTAATGGTAATTATGTATTATACTGGATGCATTTATCACAGAGGGTTCATTATAATCATTCTCTGGTTTACGCTGCTGATGTCGCTGATAAATTAAAACTTCCTCTGCTTGTTTTTTTCGGTCTTACGGATAATTATCCCGAGGCAAATCAGAGACATTATCAGTTTATGCTGGAAGGGCTTAACGAAACTTCCCGCGAACTGGAAAAAAGAAACATTAAAATGATAGTATGGATAATTGATCCAGTTGATGGTGTTTTAAATCTTTCCGTTAATGCAGCTGCCGTTGTAACTGATTTTGGATACCTTAAGGTTTCCAAAGATTGGATATCTCGTGCGGCTGAAGGAATTAAAACAAAATTTGAAGCTGTAGAGTCTAATATAATAGTCCCTGTTAAAACTGCATCAGTAAAAGAGGAATACGCCGCTGCAACATTCAGACCAAAAATGATGAAGCTGATTAATCTTTATCTTTCAAAGGTTAAAGATGTAAAAGTAAGTCGTTCCTCTCTTGATTTTAAATTGAAAGGTGTTGACCTGAGCCGTATTGATTTGATTCTCGGAGAATTGGAAATTGATAATACAGTTCAATCTGTTGACTGGATTAAAGGCGGGACTTCAAATGCCCTGAAACTGCTTAACCGGTTTATAAAAAATAAACTGAATGAATATCCGGATAAAAGAAACCACCCGTCTCTCGATTTTTCCTCACATATGAGTCCGTATCTCCATTTCGGACAGATCTCTCCTGTTTATATAGCGCTTAAGGTGCTTAATACTGAATCTCCCGGACGGGATGGTTTTCTTGAAGAACTGATAATCAGGCGGGAATTGAGTTTTAATTTTGTTTATTATAATAAAGAATATGATAGCGTTAGTTCTCTGCCTAACTGGGCAATGGAATCGTTATTGAAGCATGAACCTGACCATCGGGAAATTATTTACACGAAAAGTGAATTCGAAAAAGCACAGACCCATGATATATACTGGAACGCTGCTCAGAATGAACTTGTATCAACCGGTAAAATGCATAATTATATGAGAATGTATTGGGGGAAGAAAATTATTGAATGGACCGACGGACCGGATTCAGCTTTTGAGTATATGGTTTATTTTAATAATAGATACGCACTCGATGGGCGTGATCCCAGCAGTTATGCGGGCATTGCATGGTGTTTGGGAAAACATGACCGTCCATGGGGCGAGAGAGTGATTTTCGGCAAGATAAGATATATGAATGATAAAGGTCTTGAGAGAAAGTTTGATATGGTTCCGTATGTAAAAAAATATGCGGATTTACAGAAGAAATAAATTTTTTTAATTATTCATAACTGGTGGTAAAACAGTTCTACGCCGCAGTCTGTATGTTGCGGCGATAAAAGGCTTCAGTTTATTTAGTTGTTATAGAAGAACTGCGGATGATTTTTCTTCTTTACTTAAATTCCGCATCTTTATAATAATACATAAAAATAATTTATCAGGATAAAATATGTCTGCGTTTAAAGAGATTACCCGAATACTTTCTGAAATAAATAAGCCGGAAGATATAGAAAAATTTTTAATAGAAATTATGACTGAAAATGAAAGAAAAGATTTATCATTGAGGTGGGATCTTATGAGAAAGCTTCATGACGGTATACCCCAAAGAGCTATATCTGCTGAACTTGGAATAAGCCTTTGTAAAATTACAAGGGGATCGAAAATACTTAAATCTGAAGATTCTATTATAACAAAGATTTTAGATGGCAAGATGAAAAAGTAATGAATGGAACTGGACAAGGGGCTTCAGCCCCTTGTCCAGTTTTAGAGAATCTATTTAGTTCCGAAAAGTCTGTCCCCCGCATCTCCCAGCCCAGGTATTATATACTTGTTAATATCCAGATACTCATCAACATTGCCGGTGAAAATCTGAACATCGGGGTGAGCATCTTCAACAGTTTTTATCCCTTCGGGCGCGGATATGATAGATATAAATACAATATTTGTAAATCCCTTAGCTTTGAGAAGATCTATTGTCGCAACAACTGAACCTCCAGTTGCGAGCATGGGATCAATAAGAAAAACAAGCGGATTTTTCATATCTTCAGGAAGTTTACTGTAATATTCAACAGGCTGCTTTGTGTCATGATCTCGATACATTCCTACAAATCCTACCCGTGCATTGGGGATAAGTGTAAGAATACCGTCAAGCATGCCGACACCGGCACGGAGAATCGGAACAACTACTATTTCATTGCTCATTCTTTTCCCGGTCATTTTGCCCATTGGTGTCCGGATTTCATAATCTTCGACTTCAATATTTTTCAGAGCCTCATAGCATATAAGCATTGTAATTTCGTTTGCAAGCTCCCTGAACTCTTTGTGTCTGGTATTTTCATCCCGCAAAGCTGTAAGTTTATGCTTAAGGAACGGATGATTTATTTCGTGATACATACTAAACCCCTTTAATTTGTATTTTATTTAATTGAGTAATATACCTTTTGCAGCTCTTATTCCGGAAGCCCACGCGCCTGTAATACCGCGGCTTGTACCTGCGCCGTCTCCGATCATATAAATATTCTCTTTAACTTTGAAATACCGGTCTATAAAATCTGGCCTGATCGCATAAGTTTTTATTTCTGGATAATAGATTATGGTTGAGGGGTGCAGAATACCTGGAATAATAGTATCAAGGAGTTTCATTGATCTCCAGATATCGCGTAAAATTTTTGATGGAACTGCAAGACTCAGGTCACCCGGTGTTGCATTTACAAGGGTCGGTTTGAATGAATAAAGGTCATCATTGAAAGTTTCTTTTTTAGATCTTTTCCCCAGCCGGAAATCTCCTATCCGCTGCATCATCGGTTGTCCGCCGGAGAGCTGCATTGCCATCTGTCCCAGGATCTCTGCAAATTGATGACCGCTTACAACGGGATCTGTGAGTGTTATTGTTTTGAGCATGGCAAAGTTTACAAGCCCGTTCGGTGCGTGTTCTGTGGAATAAGCATGACCATTTACAGAGTAATACGTTTCATATTTTTCTTTTACAATGTATGCCGAACCGGAGTTAGTGCAGAATGTCCGGACTCTTCCCGGGAAAATAAATTTCGGATCATAATAATCCTTAACGATAGGATAGTACTCCTCCTTCGCCTCAATTCTAACTCCCACATCAACAACATTATCTGAATAATTTATTTCCAGTGATGCCATAATTTTCTGCAACCATGTATAACCGGCTCTTCCCGGGGCAAGAATCAGATCCTTAAATTTTACTTTAATTCCGTTTGAGAGGATAAGAATTTTATTCTTATAATCTATATCAGACATTTCTGTTTCAAGTTCAACCGTTACACCCGCCTCACGAAGTTGTGCTATGAGGTTCGCTATCAGTCCTTTAGCTTTATCCGTGCCGACATGAGCCTGTTTTATATTAAGTAATTTAACGCCCAGATTTTCAGCTCTTTTGACGTATATTCCCAGATTCCTCTGCTGTACGTAATCCGGTTTGAGATGATCTGCTACTTTTCCCAGCAGATCATCCGCTTCCTCTTCGCTCCAGTGTTCTGTAGAAAATCCCACGGGGTAAGTGTAATTCTGTTTGCAATCATTACGAAGACCCCCTGAGCTGATTTTTGTCTTTTCAAGAATAAGTACTGATTTACTGGAATTTTCTGCAATCTGAAACGCGGCGCCAAGACCGGCAGGTCCTGAACCGATTATTATTACATCATAAGTATCATTCATCTTTAGACCTGATTTTTCATTGATTTATGTTAGATAGACATTTTTGTTCAATTAAAAGGTGATTCTGCCGTTTAGTTTAAATCGTAAAATTATTACTGAATTTTAATGCAGAATATATTTTTTTGTTTGATGAGTCTATTATTTTTTTATCGGCGGTTTTTTTTTCATTTATTCTGATTTAGTAAGATCCGATGGAGCTCTTGAAATGTTTTTTCTGCTTTTCATTTAATTTAATGAATGAATTTATAGGTTGGTATTAATTTTTATTCTATATAGTTATTAATTTCAGTAATGGTGATTAAAAGAGTAATTTGTTATTTAAGTATTCTAAAAACTGTTAAATTTCGAGCTTGTAATGAATTTTCTTATGTCATTATTCGTTTAAATTTAGATTTGTTTATTTTAGGGCTGTCCTTAAATGCTTGACCTTAAGAAGTTTTAGACTTATATTAAATCTCAGGTTCATATTAAAAATCATCAAATCTAATTTTGTGAGTATTTTAATTGAAAAATTACATTTCAAAAATGATTAATAAAGCAGAAGAATTATTTGAACTAGTAATTATTGCTTTAATTATAATGATACCCGTAAATTCTTCTGCAGTTGAATCAATTAAAGTTGTATCTGACGATAATTATCCTCCATATATTTTTCGTGATGAATCGGGAAAGCTCAAGGGGATAATTGTAGATCAATGGGATCTGTGGAGTAAAAAAACAGGTATAAAAGTACAATTGACTGCAATTGATTGGAGTGATGCCCAGAAGTACATGGCGGATGGGAAAGCTGATGTAATTGATACTCTATTTTACAATGCTGAACGTGCAAAAATATATGATTATACTCCCCCGTATGCTGATATAGAAGTACCGGTTTTTTTTGATAACAGTTTATCCGGTATCGACAGGATTGAGTCACTATCCGGATTTATAGTAGGTGTAAAGGATGGGGATGCCTGTATCGATGTCCTGACCGGATATGGCATCACTTCCCTTAAACTATACCCGAACTATGAATCGATAATCATGGATGCCGCTGCCGGTAAAATACATGTATTCTGTGCTGATAAACCCCCTGCGTTATTTTACATCTATAAATACAATGTTGAAAACATCTTCAGATACTCATTAAATCTTAATACAGGACAATTTCATAGAGCTGTCGTAAAAGGTAATGCTGTATTACTTAATAAAATCAATGAAGGATTTAACAGAATCAATGAAGAGGAATATGCCCGGATCGAACGGAAGTGGTTCGGCAACGAAATAAAATACAGTTATCTCGAGAAATATGTTATTCACGTATCAATTGGAGTTATACTTTTTGCATTATTTATGATTTTATTGAATCTTTACCTCAAAATAAAAGTCAAAAGTAAGACTTCTGAATTAAGAGAAACTGTAAATAAACTTAAAATATCAGAAGAGAAAAATCTCGCACTCCTTATGGCAAATCCTGATCTGTTATTCATTTTCGATTCTAATTATAATTTTATTGATTATAAAGCTGAAGCGAGGAGTGAACTCTTTACGGAACCTGCTGATTTTATCGGGAAAAATGTAAAGGAAATACTTCCGCCTGAGATTGCTGAACTGACCATTGATAAAATTGATCAGGTGAATAGAACCGGAATGATGCAGTCATACGAATATAATCTTGAGATTGACGGAGAAAAATATTTTTTTGATTCCCGGCTGGTAAAGTTCGGTGATGATAAATTTCTGGCAATTGTACGTAACATTTCAGAGAAAAAGAAAATGGATGAAGAGGCAATACGTTCACATAAACTTGAATCGCTTGGGATATTCGCCGGCGGTATTGCCCATGATTTTAATAATATTCTCTCTGCTATCGTTGGGTGTATATCTCTCGCCCGGATAAAATTAGATAATAAAGAAAAAGCTCTAATGCTGCTTGTTGAGGCTGAAAAAGCCGGTTTAAGAGCCAGGCGGCTTACTGAACAGCTCCTCGCTTTTTCGAAAGGGGGTACACCAGTTAAACAGGTTACAGATTTAAAAGATGTAGTAATTGAGTCTGCAGATTTTATTATGAGCGGTTCCAGAACAGCATTAGTTTATGATATTGATAAGGATGTTCCGAAATCTGAAATCGATAGAGGTCAGATCGGGCAGGTAATTCAGAATATAATTCTTAATGCGTCACAGTCTATGCCCTCCGGCGGGGTAATAACCATTTCCATAGGGGAGAGATATCTGCACAACAGTAATACTCTTTCCCTGTCTCCAGGTAATTATGTTGCCATTGATATTAAAGATGAGGGGCCGGGGATTGAGGTCCGAAATCTGAAGAAAATTTTTGATCCGTACTTTACCACAAAAAATGATGGAAACGGTTTAGGGCTTACGATTTGTCATAGTATAGTGAAGAGACATGGAGGGGGTATCAATGTTAAATCTGAAATTGGTAAAGGTTCTGTATTTACTTTGTATTTACCCGCTTGTTCCGGTGAAAATTCAGAAAAAGAGATGCTATCTGCAGGGCAAGGCCGGAGTAGTTTGCATAATTTATCCATTTTAATTATGGATGATGAACCTCAGTTAAGATATATCATGCAGGAGGTTCTTAAAGATGAAGGAGCTGTTATTTTTTCTGTTTCAGAAGGAGGGGAAGCTATCGATCTTTTTGAGAAACAATCTTCTTCGGATAATCCTATAGATCTTATTATTGCGGATTTGACAATTCCAGGAGGAATGGGAGGACTTGAAGCGATAAGGCTTATAAGAGAGCAGGGATTTCCTTTTAAAGCAATTGTAATATCGGGCTATAGCAATGATCCGGTTATGTCAGATTTCAAAAGTTATGGATTTGATGCATATCTTGCTAAACCTTTTACGTCAGACGATCTTCTTTATACTGTTAAAAAAGTATTGGAAAATAATTCCGAATAATAAATCCGCTGACGACTGACTCTCCAAAGTAAACTTTATTTGTTATTGTTCGTTTGAATTCCCGGATTAAAATCTGTAAGCATAGTGAAAAATAATCCTGTACATTGCATAATTAAAAGCATCAGAAAAACAACTGTATATGAAAGAGTACCCTGTGTCGGCAGTGTATCAAGTAATATTCCTGAAACAAAAGGTATACTGAATGAAAATGGGAAGATAATTATGGCGGATATGGCGAAGTAATCTGTAGCATCATCAAGTCCGGAAAGCAGTTTTACAGCAGGTGCGTTTGCCGATTGATTCACAGCTCTTGAGATTCCAGTAATGAAACAGACAATGAGGAACATCGTGAGAGTTTCGGCAAAAATAAGTATTATTGTTCCTATTACGGCGGATGTTCTTGCTATAATAAATTTTGTTTTAAGAGAGAAGAGATTAAACCATCCCAGCAGAATATTTGTAATTACTCCTGCTGTATAAATCAATGCAACAAAAATTCCGGCAGCAGTCTCTTTTTCTATTCCTTTAAATTCTACGGCATAGTTTGCGTAAAATGTTAATACAGCTATTGTTGCAAATGATTCAATTGTACCCGCGAGATATTTTAAATAGTTTTTATTTTTGAATATGTGTCTCGCAGCCGTTGTCAGAGATTTGATATTGTGCGGTACAGGTTTTAATCCGGTATTCACATCCGTTTCTTCATGAACAATAAGGAAAAAGAACGATCCGATAAAGAACATCACCCCCACTGATATAAAAATAAAAGATGCGCTGGTAATTGAAAATGAATATTTTTCAACACTTTTAAATATGAAGAAACTCCCTATAAGCCTTGCGAATATTTGAGTTGTCATCATAATTGAATTTGCTTTTAAAGTATTGGTCTGGGAGAATATTTTTACAATAAAATTCTGCCATAGGGGGAGTGTAATTCCAAGGGTCAGAGCAAAAATTATATATGCAGTCATAAAAAGAGCAATGCGGTCAGAACTGTGAATAGATGGCAACGCTGCTCCGAATAAAAAGAACGGAACACTTGCAGCCATATGGGAAAGTATTACAGCTCTTTTTTTATGTACAAGATGTGATGTGAGCCAAGCTGACATCAACGAGAAAAGCATTATACCTGTTGCAAGAATTGACGGCACCAGGCCGATAGTTTTATTGGATGCACCAATTTGTTTTAGAAATATCTGCAGGAAAGCTGATTCAAACAGAACCGGCAGAGCGAGCCCCCAAAAAAATTCTGCCGAGGATAATCCGATTGTATTACGTATAAAATAAGAATCTATAGATTGTGATTCAGATGTATTTGGTTTCATCTCCAGCCTGTATTAAGTATTATGATTAAAACTAGTAATTATAAGGGCTGTTCCAATAACTCAGGCTTTACAGAGTCAAGGGGGCAATAGACCCTTTGTAAGTCCCGCAGAGCTCTCTGCGGGCCCGCAAGCGGAGTCTTTGGGAGACCGTCCATATGTTAAATTATAAACTGCCCCGGATACTTTTTCAAGAATACGTGTATAAAAAAACCACTGAATATTCAGTGGTTTTTTCTTTGGGCGTTGACGGGATCGAACCGCCGACCCTCCGCTTGTAAGGCAGATGCTCTCCCAGCTGAGCTAAACGCCCTTATTTGATTTCTCTTTCTGTGATCTTGCTTGCTTTAAAACCGATTTTGTTTTTCGCAGGAACTTCGATAGTTTTTCCTGCAATTGGAGATTTGATTTTTCTTTTTTCCTGCGTAGTCTGGTAAAAAGTTCCGAATCCTCTTATCTCAACGTCTCGACCACTTTGAACTTCATCTGCAATTTTGTCTATAAAAAAATTTACAATAATGTCAACTTTTTTTTTGGTAAATCCTGTGCGCATGCTGATGAGTTCAATTATCTCGGTCTTATTCAAAAAAAATCCTTAAGCAGTCTTTGTAAGAGCAGCAACGGCTGAATTTACTTTTTTAGCTAATCTTGATTTTTTTCTGGCAGCAGTAGATTTTTTGATTACACCTTTGCTTGCTGCAGTATCGATAATTTTTATAAACGCTTTATAAGATTCCTGAATAACTACAGCATCTTTATTGTCTTTCATATCAGCTATTTTACCGACTTTCTTCGCAGCTGTTCTGATTGTAGACTTAACCTGAGAGTTCTTTACTCTTCTCTTTTCGTTTGTGATGTCACGTTTTTTCTGTTGTTTAATATTAGCCAACTCAAATACCTTCGCTTCTGTTTTATTCTATTTAGCACGGGAGCAAATATGTTTCGATATAGAAAAACTGTCAAGTATAAATGAAATTTTTTTAAAATATTTTCAGTATTTAAATCTGAACATTTTATTCTTGAAGCAGTATGCTGAACAGATCGGTTGAATAATAGTATATCCGGATACTTACAGTTTCTTTATCAACGGGTTTCTGATATAAGTATATTTTTGTTTTATTTTTTTTAAAATTATAAATTGTCTCCGCGGTTTTCTCATCAACTGTAATTAGTGGATACTTTGCTTTAAAAGTATTGATTAGTTCCCGTGCTTTAAATATTTCAATTGAATCCCATTCTTCTGATATGGAATATAGTCTTTCATTGAAAAAGCTGAAGTCAGTTTCAGGTTCACCCGGAGATCTTAGTATCGTTATTGTTTTTTTTGCATCCGGATTGATTGTGCAGAAGAAATCTATAATTTTATTATCATAT
>JBBRFT010000119.1:0-10163 GCA_038241375.1 Spirochaetota bacterium | reverse complement strand
GGGGTTCGAATTTAAGCCATTACCTGACTTATGGAGCGTTGCAAGGATACCCGGCTGGAACTCTTTACCCTTCAGTTTTGCTGATGATATAAGCATATTTCTAAAAACATTAGCAGCTATTGTGATCATCTGTTCCGGTTGATATTTTCTTTCAAATAGAATATGAGATACCGTCCCAGGAATGGTGAAAGTAACGTGATTATGCTTTAAGTTTGTATTCATTATGCAGGAGAGATTAAAAGACCAGCCGAAGAGGCGTTTACGGGCACAGGATAGGCAAAGCCTTGACTTGCAGGTGAACGGCACAATTAAAGTTAATCCGCAATCAGGGCAGATATGCCTCTGAAATCCATTTTTAAACTCGCCGCATTGTACAAGTTTTTTAACTTCATCAACTTTTTCTTCATCGAGAGCACCGTAAAGTTTTTCAAACCTATACGGATAGATTTTTTCAAATTCGGGCCAGTGCTTTATCCAGATCGTTTTATATTGGTTCCATCTTTCAAGAGCTGGTTTGTATACTGGTTTTTCTTCGCAAAGAGATTCGTAGTACATATAAGTAATACGATGGAATTTTGTTTTAAATGAAATTTTTTGGCAGAAAGAGTGGTAGGTGACGAAAAAAGTTTTAAAGAACGATTGATCAGGTTCACTATACAAGCGGTGGCCGATGCGACCGGGCAAATACGAGAAGTAAACATGAACTGCAAGTTACCGGACGTAGCGGTCTCCGCGGAAGTTTCGTTTAAAAACTAAAAGCACCCGGCACGACTGTTTTAATTAAAACAAGTATTGAATATAAAGCAAAAGCGGAGGTCGCAGCGGCCGCAGGAACTTACGCTGAGTTCGTCAGATTCGGGGAGTTGTGGATGTGGCTGATGCGGGCGAAGCGGGATTTGTTTGTACGGGGAGTTCGGCTGTAGGTTCACTCACAGAAAAAGTATTCAATAAACAGTTAAAGATAGCACCCTCTCGCGATGTAAGGTGCGATAAAGCGAAATAAACTCAAAGAAGCACCCCATTTCGCGCAATTGCTGAGCTATACGAAGTTTGCCAAAGCCTGAAGCGAAGCTTGGGGCGGGCAAATTTGCGGCGAACGTTCAGGAGCCCGTATAGCGTCAATTGTGCGATGTGGGGAGGGGGCAGACAGGATTTAAGAGACAAAAAAGAAATCGCGTGGGGGTGCGGTGTATCACGGTGAGCTTAAAGAATACACGGAACTTAGCATTTTTTAATAAATAGAAGTAAAATTATTATTGACAATATAGTACTATATAAGTACTGTTTAAATACTACGGGAGGAGTTTAGTTTATGAAAATAATATCAATATGCAGTGTAAAAGGGGGGGTCGGCAAAACTGCGACAACAACTTTTTTGGCACAGGCTCTGCACGCAAGAGGATATAAAGTATTAGTCATTGATTCAGACGCTAATAATAATCTGACCGATTATCATTTAAGAAATACCAGTGTTGACGAAATAGAATCCCGGAACTTATATCATTTAATAACTGGTGAAATGACACCGGATGAAGTTATTTATAGCGGTGATATCGACATTATACCCTGCACTTTAAGCCTTCATAAAATCGGATTGATTATGACATCTAAACCTACTGCAATTATGCACTTCCAGAAATCAATTAAACGATTAGATTACGACTATGTATTAATAGACTCACCGCCCGCTCTGGGTTATGAATTAACAAATGCACTTTACGCATCTGATATTGTTCTTATACCTGCAAACCTTACACGGTGGACATTACAGTCAATACAGATTATACAGGAACAGATTAATGAAATGAAATCTGACGGGAAGAAATTCTTATCAGTAAAAGCTGTACCATCTATTGTTACGGAAAAAGAGAATCAAGTGCTGCAGTTAATGGGTTTGGATTTTACAAAGTCATTCATTAAAAAATCGGGTTCTATTAAAACAGCACACGATAATGCAGCATGGTTAAAAAAAGATTCCGCAGTATTTGAATATTTTAATAATTTGGCAGGAGAAATTATATGACAGATATATCTGAAAAACAAAAAAAGAAAGCTGAGAAATTATTAAACGATCTTAAAACCGGACAACAGAAAATACCCACCACCGTGGCGGTGACAGTCATCCAGACAGTAGAGAAGGAAGTTGTCAAAAGAGTTGATAGAATAAAAAACAATGTTGAAATAATGAGAGACTCTAAAAGTCAAATCATAGAAGATCTATTGTTTTTAAAAGAACATCAGGATGAATTAACAAAAAAAACAGGATTAACTTTTGAGGCTTTTATAAAAGAAGTAGCTGGTTATTCAAAACAATATTTTTATCAGCTAACAGGAAACTATGAGTTTTTAAAATCAAATGATAAAACTGCATTACTCGATACTGTGGATTATAAAATCATTAACGAAATAAAAAAAATTGATAACCCTAAACTGCAAAAAGAATATTTGAGTAAAGCTGAAACATTAACAAGAGCAGATATATACGAGATAAAAGAGAGAGTAAGCCCGGCTTACTCTGAAAATACAGTCCAAAATACATTCCGACCGTCGGACTCTGAAAATCGAACCGAACCAGAAAAAGCAGCATATGTCTACCCTGAAAAACAACCAAACAAAGAACTGGATAAATTCAAGATAAAAGTAAACAAGAAAATTCAATATCAGATCGACATGTTTGAATCATACATTAAACAACTCCGGAAAAAGAAAAAAGAAAAAGTACAAAATGACGCACAGATAATGGCCTATCAGATTGTAATATCTAATTTGAAAGAATTATTGAAGGAGCTTTAAATTAATTATTACCGAAGAGATCAATTAACAGGACAAAAACGAAAAATAAAATAAAATAAAAAAACAGTCCGACCGTCGGACTCTGAAATATTCCAAAAACGAAAGAGTTATTGAAAGAGAATCTACCAATTGAAGGTAAAAATAATGAGAAAAGATAAAACAAAAGAAATAATAACGCCAGTTGATCCGGAAAGCAGGGGTGACCTAAAACAGTTTAAAATATATCTGCATGAAAATGATATTGAAGCTTTGAAAAAATATTCTGTAAAAATTGGAGTGGGACACACAACCGCCGCAAGACAAATTCTTATAGAGTTTCTGAGCAAGCTATAATATGATTAAGGGTTAATGAATATGTCCAAAGAAAGCCTAGAGGAATTTTTCAAGAGACAGGAAGAAAAGAAAAGAGGTATTAAATGACATTTCAGAATAGGATTAAAGACGTAGACATATTACAGGAAGAAATAAACAAATATCGCCCGTTAAGCCCTCATGCAGTTAAACAGCTTAAAGAATACTACCGTATAGGATTAACCTATACAAGTAACGCAATTGAAGGAAACTCACTTACTGAAACAGAGACTAAAATAATTTTAGAAGACGGTATAACCATAGGCGGGAAAAGTATTAAAGAACATCAAGAGGTTATAGGACATAGTGAGGCTTACAACTTGTTATATACTTTATCAAAAAATAAAACAATAACAGAGAAAGACATTAAAAAGCTACACAGGATTTTTTATTACAGGATAGACGAAAGTAATGCTGGAGATTATAGAAAAGTAGCTGTCTTTATCTCAGGGACTGACTATATACCGCCACAGCCGGAAAAAGTACCTACTCTTATGAAACAACTATCTGAACAGATACCAACGTTAAGGGAAAAATACCACCCTGTAGAGTATTCTGCATTTCTGCACGGCGAGTTTGTAACCATTCATCCTTTCGTAGACGGTAACGGAAGGACAGCACGGCTTTTAATGAACTTAGCATTATTACAAGAGAGTTATGTTATAACCCTTATCCCGCCGATCTTAAGAGGAGAATATATTAATACTCTTAAAGATTATAACAAAGGAAAGACAAAGGCTTTTATTAACTTTATTTCTGCTATGGTATATGAATCCCAGAAAGACTATCTCAGATTATTAGAGGCTCTGAGTGGCGGGAAGAATAAAACAAAAGAAAATAAATAGTCTATGTCCATAAACTACACATTACGGAGATAGAAAAAGGGACCCGAAAGATAAGTATTGAGCTGGCAAAAAAACTTGCGGCGATGTTTGAAGTATCTGTGGAAAAATTTATTTAATGCCGGAAGCGGTTGAACCGGCGTATTCCTGTGAGGATAATTCAAATTCATTTATCTTCACTTTCAGCTTCTCATTAAATTTAAGTGCTTCAATAAGACTGTCGAATATTGATTTATATTTTGCCGGTTTTTCTTTGTTAAAAAACATCAACTCCTTTGATATTTGATTAACTCTGTCTTTAACACTTAAATCAGAATCGGGACGAAATTTTACAGATTTAAATGTTTTACAATTTCTGATTATAACTATATGTTTATTTACTTCCATCTCAATATTATCTATTTGAAATTTAACTTCAAACAATTCCGAGATTTTATTTTTTGGAAATCGAATATTAAAGTGTTTTTTACATAGACCTGATCTATATAATTTTTCCAGGCCGCATTCATAACACAGACCGGCTTTTCTTCTTGAACACCTTGTAAAGTCCCGGGCAAGTGCCCTTGGTGTTCTATTGTCAATTATCAGATGCAGATCAGGCCTTTTTTTAATTGCCAGTGCCCAGCGTTTACCATTTGCGGTTTTATATTTATCAGCAAGCTTCTCAAGTTCCAGAACTGCTTCAAATTGAATTTCAGTTAATTTCAAAATATTTAACCTCCGCTTTAAAATTTATAGCTTATAATCAACTCAACTTTAATCTTAATTTCGGCTGCAGCTGGATATCAAATTCGGATTTGATATTTTCGCAGATGATATTAAATAGATCAGATACAGGCTCCTGATCATCTTTTGAACGGATGGAAAAATATAATATACTCTGCTCCATGTCGAGATCGTAATTGGTGACATACTCCATGTGTGAACGAAGCCTATGTTTTAAAAATTCATATATTGCAAAGACAGTCCGTTTACCAAAACCTTTTACCCCTTCACCCTTTGCCTCTGCTTTCTTCCGGAGGATACCTGTAAAATAGCTCATCTCACCCTCTTTAAATTTTTCAGTACAGACACGAAGTGCATGTGTAACCTCTTCGATTGAACAGCCGTATTTTTCAGCGTTATGATTTATCCAGAAAAATGTATCATCCCGGTAGCGGTTAGAATCATCGATCAGAAAGTCGTTAAAAGCTTTCCGGAAAAGATCATCATCAAGTGCCCCCCTAACTATAAGATAACTCTTTGTATTAATCTCTGAAGAAATCTTAAAAAAAATCTCTGTATTTGTATCACTAATTTCTGTGGATACTCCTACGAAATTTCGTAATACCCCCTCTGAATTTTCGCAGGAGGTTAAACTTAATTTCGTTTCCTCTTTTCTACCCTCCCCCGTTTTTTCGTAGGAGGGGGTACGGTTTTCTAAAACCTCTGTTTCTGTTACTGTACAATCAGGAGAGGGGAGGATATTTATAAGATCAGAAACAACTTGTGTTATATTTTTAATATTATCAGGGTTCGGGGTTAAAAACATGACGTTGTTGAGGCATAGGCCGCGAACTTTTATATCTTCAAAATCCCTTTGAAGCAGTTTGAGATTAACAAGCAGATCAACTGAATCTTTAACAGCACGTTTTGTGGAGCCGAATTGATCGGCGTATGAATCATAGCTTTTCTGAAGCTTGTTACCCTGGAATTTTTTGTCGTATCTGATTATCTTGCCGGTAGCTTCATCGCGGATCTCGGTGAGCCGGTGCCAGTAGACAACATCTGCAAGAATATTTATTGCAAGAAGATCGGCTTTTGTTTTACCGCCCGCGGTGGTGTATGTGACATGTTTGTACCAGTTGTGAGGGATGATATTACCGCTGAAATTAATCCCGGATATATCTTTTAAGACCGTAAGTATTTCCATAAAAACACCCGCCTGTAATAAAAATTTTTTTATTTTATGGGTGTTTTCGAATTGACAGAAGTAGTGCTTTAGAAGCATATACTAACTAACTAATTTAGATCAATTCGGGGTAACACCCGTCATACATGCCCGAAGTTACCAGCTTCGGGTTTTGTATTTTTAAGCCTATATCATATTTGAATTCTCTTTATAATCCCCTGGAAATGGTAAATTTACGTCAATTTGGAGCAATTACCGACTTTTTTTACTAAAATATAGATACATTTATTAATCAACCACTTTTTTTATGTCTCATAAGTAAATTTAAAAATATAAAAATTGTAATACTCACATAATTTTTAAAATTTCTTCAACGACACGATAGACATGCGTACCGGGATTAGATGGCCACCGGGTATCTTTTTTATTTTCCATGTTACGGGCTCTATCAATGGCGGAGTTTATTCCATCACTGTATTTATCTATATCAAGATTTGATTTATTATATGATCCAATTTTGTCTCGAAGATCTATTTCAATCTGTTTACTTGAGACATTACCACCAGACCAGTTGTCAATATGGAGATACAACCATAACTCGAAGCAGGGATTACTGAGTGCAAGGTTAAACTTTACTGATCTTGATTCGGAACATATACCGGATAAATGCTCATCCCTTATCCGGTCTTTATCAATCATAAGCCACAATTGATCATCGGGCTGTAAATTAAAATCTTTTGCGAAATCTCTCATTCTTTTTAGAACATGTTTGGGAGCTGAAAGCCCTTCAGTAGTTTCGAGTATTCTAACCTGAACACGGGAACTTCTGAATAAATAAGATTCAAAATACTGCTTCTCTGTTTTTTCGCCTTCTGTTGCAATTATTATAAGACGGGTATCTCTTAAATGAGGAATCGTCCGGTCCAGCGGTCTTTTTTTTCGGGATGTTAGAGTCATGAATTAATCCTCATTTAAGCAGGTCATTAATATTGCCAACAAACGGGATAGCACCAAACCGTCCATTAAGATAACCATTTTCATAATTAAGACCTTCGCTTACTTTATAATCAGCCAGACTTGTAAGATGACTGGAACCCTGACGGTCTTTTTCCATGAACAGAATTTCATCCCTGCGGAGTAACGAACGATCAAGTAAATTTGTATCATGTGTTGTCATAATAAACTGACCGCGTGATTTTTTTTCAATAACACCGGCAAGACAGGTCTTTATAAAAAGACGGGAGAGATGCGGATGCAAACTGCGATCAAGCTCATCAATTATAAAAACTCTATCATGTTCCCATATATCAAGAAGCATAGGGGCAAGATCCATAAGACGACGAGTACCATCGGACTCCTCATTTGTATCGAATAGGGTGGGGGTGCCGTCTGTTCTTATATGTTCTGTTTTAAGACGTAATAATTTGACTGATGAATTACCATCTGTATCATCTTTTGATATTGTTATGCTGCTATCCCTGGTCTGAATTAAAATATTCTGCATACCGGAAACAGTTAAATCCTTATTAATCTTTTCACGAAATACTTCAGGAAAATCAGCGAAATGTTTTAGAGGATCATAATCCTCACTTTCGCAGGCAATTTTATTTATACCCGTATCGGCTATATGTAAAAATTTTGAAATATAATCTATAAAAAAACTATCTTTATGAGAACGTACCGTCAACGAACTGTATGATGAATCGGGACGGATAATCTGAAGATGTTCTTTAAACCAGTGAATAACGGGTTTAAGAATATTTACATTCTTATCGTGAGCTTCGGTTAAAAAAAGCTGATTAGGACGTGTACCTTTAGAAATGAATTTAATGAACTCCGCGCTTTCTACATCATCCGTAAGTTTTTTACCTGGAACAACTTCTGTTTTATTATCTTTGCTGATTCGTTCAAATATTTTAGATTCCTGATTTGTGTAATAAGCAAAAAGCCATTCTTCAAGAATTGTGGTTGATGATATTACAAATCCATAAGTATATAAGATACCCTGATATTTGAATAAAATTTCAAACCGGCTCGGTTCCTGAATTGTAAGCGGATCAAGTTTAAATGGTCTAACGCCTGTAAGCGCATCGGGTCGGGTACCTGTAAGAATAATCTTCTGCATAAACTCTATTGCATTTACCAGATTAGTTTTACCGCTGGCATTAGCACCATAAATAGTTACCACAGGAAGAACCTCGACGGATTTGCCGCTATCGTCATTGATTATATGATCCTTCATTGTCCGGCTTTTTGCCGGGATCATATTTAGAAGGACTTCGTCTTTAAATGATATGAAATTAGAAACCGAAAACTGTATAAGCATATTTAAACCTATTTAATGCGCTATTTGCTTTTAATGTCGACAGTAATATTTATTTCTTTAAATATGTCAATAAATAAATGCAGGTCAGCTGAAGTTGAAAGATTTCTGCGGGAGAGGATTTTAATGATCGGATATTTAAGAGTCTGATAGGTAGAGGTATTCTCTGCAGGGATGGCTTGAGTAGGGGGTCACGGATTGTGCCGCAGCGTGTGGCACAATTGGATTATTCTTATGTTGATTCTCTTTTAAATTCTCTTTTAAATCTCATTTAAAATGAGTTATGTGTTTTGATCTTATCATGTATTGTACGTTCTCTTTCAATCCCCTTTCTTAGAATTTCTTCGGATGGTAATTTAAGTTTATACCGGCCTGCAAAGATAGTACCGTTTTCATTTGGATGTAAAAAGTTTTTTTAAGTTCTCTTCTTCTTTACCGCCTTCAACTATATAGAATTCAACATTGTCATTCAGCTGACCGAATGGCAGATCAAGCTGATCACCGAGATAGAGTTCTTTCTTCTGCTGTGTCATTATATTAAATACTTTTCCCTTGTACTCAGTGTCTTTGTTGCCAAGCAGATGTTCACCCTTACTTTCAAGAATATATACCAGTTCAAGATTACCACTTTCATTTTTCTTTGCTGCTACAAAATCGGGACGAAGTTTATATTTCTGCCAGCCTTGTATTGAATACCAGTTTTTATTTGTCTTGTTTCTGAACCACCAGAGAATCTTTTCCTGTTTATCGAGTATATCACCGACTTTCTGTTCAAGTGAATTCATTGCAGTAAGATCGACATCTTCAAAGAGATAATATTTATAATGATTCGGAATTCTACCAACCATTACTTCATCATATTCAGGTATTTTATATCCGCAATCCACATCATTTGAAACCGCGAGTACAATCTTTTTCTTTTTCAGGTAATCAAGAAATAACTGTTCTTCATTTTTAGTCTTTTCTTCAGATAGATAATTAAAAAGAATTGCAGAGATATATCCGAAATTCTCCTCCACTTTATCTTTAGCGAGTTTTGTTATTAAAGTATCAACATGAGAGAGGGCGAGTTTACGGGCAGAAAATGGATTTTCAGTAAGCTCGGTGTAACGGCGTGTAAGATAATCTATATTAATTTCTTTAGTACCATTGATTGCTGTCTGCTCATATTTTGATGAGAACTTACTTGAATCATCAAGAGTTACGATAATTGACCTGCGTTCTTTTGTTTCTTCACTGAATGAAGATGAAAGAGTATCAAGTATTGAATCTGTAATCTTAAACGAAGAGTAATCAACAAACGGCTTTATATCTATCTCATAAGAAAAACGTCTTTTAACACCGGCTTTATCGATAACTGCCCATACCGGAAGATAAAATGCGCTGTCGTATTTATTTTTAAATTCTTTACGGATCTCAACTGTCTTTATTTTATTAAAGTCATCATTATCACTAACTTTAATTTTAGTAATAAGATCTTCCAGACCTTCATTCCGGAAACCTGCATCGACCTT
The DNA here is from genome assembly GCA_038241375.1 of Spirochaetota bacterium. GTDB lineage: Bacteria > Spirochaetota > UBA4802 > UBA4802 > UBA5550 > WRGT01. Next base: position 449 of record JBBRFT010000119.1, on the reverse strand, counting down.
GTTAATTATTTCGCGTGTATCACCTTTAGAATAATATACATAACTTTCATCGAGTTCACGGATACCGGTTTTGCGACCGAATGGCTGTCGTAAGATACGCCCTATAAGCTGTGTAATGCCGGTATCTGAATTTACATTTGGAATAATACCGAGGAAATAAGCGAAAGAGCAGTCCCAGCCTTCACGAAGAGCCTCTTTTGTAATTATATATCGTATGTTGCAATCTTGAGAGAAAAGGTTTACATCTTCAATATCATTTTGAGAACTGGTTTTAATAGCTATTTCATCAGGATTAATTTCAAGTTCCTGTAAAAATTCTTTTACATCATGGCTATGAACAAACCCGTTGCCGCGCTGATCCTTACCGGTCCTTTCTACCTGTATAAGGGCGATAGGGCGAATGTATAAGCCTGAGTCCTGTTTATAATCACCGGCTTTTTTTTCAAGAG
>JBBRFT010000118.1:0-10179 GCA_038241375.1 Spirochaetota bacterium | reverse complement strand
GTATGGACGTGCACCACCCTGTCCGCCCTGTCCCTGAGGACGGGGTCTGTCTGATGATCCCTGATATGGTGTGCGCTGACCGGTCGTTCCCTGACCTTGAGGTCGTGGATTTGATACCTGATATGGTGTACGTAGTCCGGTTGTCCCCTGACCCTGAGGTCGCGGCGGTCTGCTGTCCGATGATCCCTGATATGGTGTGCGCTGACCAGTCCCCTGGCCCTGAGGACGGGGCGGTCTGCTGTCTGTTCTATTATCTGTTCCGGAACTCTGAGGACGTGCAGGCCTGGAGTCTGACGAACCCTGAGGTCTTTCAGTTCTTGTCTCAGGTCTTTTTTCAGATGCTGCAGTTTGAGATGAATGCGGTCTTTTTTCGGTCTCTTTATCAGAGGTGCTTACACCTTCAGAAATAGTTTCTTTTTCAACAGATTCCGATGCAGAAGCCTTTTCATGTTTAATCGGAGCGACTTTTTCAGTCTCACCTTTTTCTTGATGGGCATGCTCTTCTGCGCCTTCGGGCTTTTCCCTTAATTCAAGACCTTTTTTCTTTCTTATATCATCTGATAAATCTACTTTCTTTTTAAGTTTTATTTTTTTATTTTTTCTTGCTTTTTCAGCATCTTCAAGTTTTCGCTTTTTAACACTTTCGATTCTTCTTTCCACAAGAAAAGCTTCATGTTCATTTAACTCAGCTGCAGAATCTTTACATGTAATATTAAGTTCTTTACATATCTCAACCACATCATCAATAGCAATAAAATTTTTTGTCGCAACGTCAATAGCTTTCATGAACAATCCTGTTTTTAAATTTTATACGTGATCTTCATCCGGAGATTCTTGACCTTCATCTGAATTTTCTTCATCTTCAAAATCAACCACTTCAGCCAGAATTTCCAGAATTCTCTGAGCGGTCTTCTCACCAATACCTTCTATCTTCATCAGATCTTCAAATGATCTCTCTACAAGATCCTCTACAGAAAAAATGCCCGATTTTTCGAGTATCTTTATAATTCGAGGCTCTAGATCAACAAGCTCTTCGAGAGGTGTTTCATCAGTTTCGCTTGTAGAAAAAAGCTTATCCACAATAGATCTCGATTCACTTGTACCAAGAAATGTCTGATAAGTCTCTTCAGTTTTTATATCTATATCAAATCCGCATAATCTTGAAGCAAGTCTTACATTATGACCGGACCGTCCAACAGCCAGTGAATACTGATCATTATCAACGACAGCGATAACACCACCGCCGGAAGTCTGTACAACCTCTTTAACTTTAGCCGGTGTTAAAGCATTAGCAGCCATTATCTTTTTGTCATCGTAATAAGCAACTACATCTATTTTTTCACCTTCAAGTTCTCTGACAATCGACTGAATCCTGATACCCTTCATACCTACACAGGCACCTACAGAATCAACATCATCTCTATCGCTTGCAACAGCGACTTTAGTTCTCATTCCAGGTTCTCTTACAATCTTGACTATATTTACAATTCCGTCGTAAATCTCCGGAATCTCCATTTCAAAAAGTTTTTCTACAAATTTAGGATTAGCTCTCGATAAAATTACATCGGGCCCCTTAGCACTTTTCTGAACAGATAAAATAAGAGCTTTAATTCTATCACCGATTTTATATCTTTCAAGAGGGTTCTGCTCTCTCAGTGGAAGCAGTCCCTCAGTTTTGCCAAGATCAACAAAAAGATTATCTCTTGTTCTTCTCTGGAGATAACCATTTATAAGCTCACCCTCTCTTCCGCTATACTCATTATAAATAATATTCTTTTCAGCTTCTTTTATCTTCTGAATTATTACCTGTTTAGCAGTCTGAGCAGCAATTCTCCCGAAAGAATCGAAAGGATTCTCTTCAACATAAATCTCATCACCCAGACTTACATTCTTCTGAATTTTGAGAGCTTTATCGTATGCAATCTCTTCCGCAGGGAGTGTAGGATTTTTAACTACCATTTTCCTTGTTACAATTTTGACAGTATTATTATCTCTGTCAAAAGCAACCTTAACATTCTCCACCGCGCCGTACTGCTTCTTGAAAGCTGAAAGCATGGCCGATTCTACCAGACTCTCAATTTCATCCCTCGGGATACCTTTATCTGTTGCGATCTGATGCAAGGCTTCAAAAAAGTTGTTACTCATTTCACTAAACCTTTAATAATCTAAATTGGCGTTAACAATATCTTTGTGACTTATTACTATTTTGTTCTTTTCTTCAAAAATTTCAATTTCATTATCATTTATTTCTGAAAGAATTCCCTTCGCTACCCTTTGTTCATCGTTAAAGGAGTAAATAACCTTTACAGGTGCGTTTTTATATTTAATAAACTCGTCAATATTCTTTAATCTGCGGTTTATGCCTGGTGATGATATCTCAAGGGAATAGTCGGGGAGAATTCCGCTTTCATCAAGCAATAAAGCTAATTCTCTACTGTAATTCTCACAATCACTATGAGAAACAGGCTTTTCGCCATCAATTTTGATGGTTAATTTCGTGTGTACACCGCTAAGATAAACAGATGATTCATAAATTGAGCAACCTGAATTTTCTGCAGCTTTGTTTATAATTTTTATAATATCATCTTTCAGCATAAGCCTTTCCATACATAAAAAAGGAGTGGCGCCGCCACTCCTAACCAGTCGTCATTATCATATCGCTCTCTTTTTTTTCAACTGTTTTTTTTATTAATCGATTATCACCGGCTAGTAAATAATTATTCACCACTAACGGTCATTTTCGGCTACACTTTAAGTCTCACCGGATCCTTAACCTTCATATGCTCAAAAAAAACATCCTTCTCTCCGGTATACGCACTAAAAAATTCCATTTCATTGAGATTAAACGGTTTAACTCCATATACGGCAGGCTCCACCATCTCCCATACCCTGATAATCTGTTCAATTGACTGTTTTATAAGATGTAAAACCGATTCATACCTGAAACCTTTCTGTTCTGCGGGAAACTGCCATCTCGCCTGATGGATATTCATTGCATCGTCATCTACTCTTTTCGGAAGAGGATATCTTACAAAAAAATCAGAGTAAGTCACCGGGTTTTCAGATAATTTATCAATTATGTTAATCCACCTGGGATTCACTGTTCTCTTAATCTTATACGAAAGCACTATTCTTGAAGGTATTCTATCAAAATTTTTAACAAAACCTGTATCTCCATCCATTTTCTCACATTTAATATCTTTAAAATATTTTCTGAAAAGGAGTTCATTCTCTCTTTTTAGCGATTCAAGTATAAGATATTTAACAGAAGGCCAGACTCCCCTTTTGCCATTTAAAACATATACAGGAAGCATATCTTCTATAGAAGATATGACCGGACCAAGTTCATCACGATAAAGAAAGAAATTGTCTATATTATACTCGAAACGAAGATTTCTTTTACGCCAGTAAATAATATCAGCTTTATTAAGTTTATCGGGGAAACCTGAACTATAGAAAATATAAGGATGAAGAATTGAATCTGAAATTATATGAGAGATGTATCCCAGAAGATATGCCCTCTGAATAGAAGACCATTCATTTCTGCTATCTTTATTATTTATAACTATATCCGTCATATGCTGCAGAAAACCATGGCAGCTTTTATCATGGAGAGAGAAGGCTATCTCATTACCATAACTCTCTCCGTTTCCGCGGATATTCATGTAGTCGAAGATATTAGGCCCGATTGATCCGAAAAGCCCAGCTTTAAAATGTTCAGGAGAGGAAAAGAGTATTTCAATCGATCTGTTAAGATAGGATCTGCTTCTGTTTTTTAATATACCCTCAACACTCTTGCGGAAAATATAATTATGAGTATAAATCCCCGGCATTAGGCCTCCAGTAGTTTTTCAATAAAACAACACCCTTCAAATAATAATAACCGGTTTGAGATTGTCCAGTAATAAAAGAATTTGACTCCTGAAGAGTTTAATCTAAAATTAAAAAAAATTTCAGGATTAATTATGAGATACAGAGTATATCCTCTTCTTACAGGTCAATTCACAGTAGCCTTTAATGGAAAAGGGGACTTGAAATTTCCAAAAGTAAAAAATATACCATCCTACATTTTTCTGATTGTTGATGAGAATGGCGAAGCTGTTGTTGTTGATACAGGTTTCGATTTAAACCACATTCCTGCGCCCGATTCATTTGGAGAACGTGAACCTCATCAGGAGATTCCATTTTTAATAAAACAGCAGGGATTTGATCCTCTTAAAATAAAAAAAATTATTCAGACGCATTTACACTGGGATCATGCGGCAGGTATTAAGCACTTTCCAAATGCTGAAATTTATCTTCAATCCAGCGAGATAGAGGGACTTTTTCACCTGAGGGAATATGAAGAGACGTCGTTCTGCCCCGGACACTGGCTTGACAGACTGGATGATTTTATATTAATCGACGGGAATAAGGAGATCCTTCCCGGAATAGAATTAATACGAACAGGCGGACATACTTACGGTCATCAGGCTGTTAAAATACAGGGAGAGAGTCAGAGTCTCCTTCTTCTTGGGGATTCACCATTTACATACGAATGGTTATGGACAATTGTACCTGAAATTTACTGGAATGAATACCGGTCTGGAGAAGGAGAGAAATTTTTCTGGAGAAAAGAGACCCTCCCCCTTATCGATAAATGGTTCAAAAAAAGAAAAAGCTCAAATCTGCCGATTCTCAAAGACTATACAATGGCCGAACTTCAGAGTATAGGGGACATTCAGATATTCTCTCACGACCCCGGACTGAATGGAAAAGAATATTTTTAACTATTCATCTTCTGCCACATTAAACATCAGAACAGGTTTTTTAGAATGACGGACAACCCTTTCACAACTGTTCTGATGGAGTATGTGAGTTAATCCGGTTCTCACATGATGACCCATAATAATAAGATCCACATCAAGTTCATCTGCTTTTTCAAGAATTTTAACCCCCGGATCTCCTACTTCAATAATTGGTTCTATATCTCTGTAATCTTCTGACATTTTACCAATATATTTTTTCAAAAGATCCATTGCTTCTGTAACAGCACTATCTCTGAAATCCTCCCATAACCTGTAAGCATCATAGTAAAAAGTTAGTTTAGGCATCTCTGCAATAACATGTATTGTATATATTTTAGCTTTATATTTTCTTGCAACTTCAACTGCCCTTTCAAGAACATCTTCCGGTTTTTCACTAAAACCGACTGCTACCAGAAATTTCAATTTTTTATCACTCATGCCGCGCCTCCCCGAAGAGTTTATACTATATATTTAATTTAACGGTTTTCTCAAAAGAAACAAACTTCTTTTAATTTTTTATTATCATTTACTATCACTTTGATGAAAAATAAGTATCTGCTCAAAAACCGGTGGTGTTTTATCTCCGCCGCGCCGTTGGCGCGGCGGAGAACAATTTTACCACTTGTTTTTGAGCAGTCACTGACCCCGCCGCCTCTGGCGGCGGGGAAATAATTTAAAAGTAAGTGCTCAATACAATAAAATTGAGCGACTTACTTATGAGTTACAAAAATAAATACACTTTGGAAATATATTCACCCGAAGACTTTTATAAAATTTATAATTATATTAAATAAGTATTTATTTTCTTAAAAATGTCGCAATATCATAATATAGTAATTTACAAAATGTATTAAACATCATAAATTCAGCTCTAAATGATACAGGGCAATTCAGATGAATAAAGAAAAAGACCTTATTTTAAAAATCGAACTACTGGAGAAAGAAAACTTGAGGTTAAAAAACCGACTTCATGATGAAGCGGATATTTTTTTACCAGTTTTAAGTTCGATTTTTACTTCCACCTCAGCAAATCAGAATGCCAGAATCGATAAAAATGAGTTACTCAATATAAATTCAACTGCTTCTCGTAATCTTTATAATGAAAAATATATCAGTAATATCTCAAGAAAACTTAATGCCCAGGTTAATGAACTAGAAGTAATACATATTGTTCTAACGGAACTCTCCTGGAAAAGCGGTTCTAAAACAGCTTATTATATCCAGCCTGAAAATTCATGCAATACTATCACATCCTTATCTATAAACAGTGAAAATTCACCTGTTTTTTCTCAAAAAATCATACAGCTTAGTGAACTATCCATAAATAAAACTGATTTATATGAAACTGGTTTTTCAATATTGCAGAAATCAGATAATACAGATAATTTTTTCCGGAAAAATTTATGGATTAAACCTGAAGTTGAATCCATTCTGATATTTCCTGTAATTGTTATGAACGAAATCACAGGAATAATAGCCATCGATATCACCGGAATAGAAGATGAGCTTACCGCGATTGATTTAATGATATATCAGACCGTATCAAGCATTATCACAGGTTCACTAAAACGCATTTCATCCGAAGCTGAAAATAAAATAAAGAAAGAGCAGTACGAACTTATAATAGAAAACACCCCCCATATTCTCTTCCAATTATCACCCGACGGCACAATAAAGTTTTCAAATAGAAAATTTTCAGAATTCTGTAAAGTAGATCACAACAATATGATAGGTGAAAGTATATTCCACTTTATCAAGGATGAAGAAATAAAACCTCTTAAAAAAGCTTTAGCAGCTCTGACTCCTGAAAAGTATTCCGGTTCTATAGAATTAATTACATCCATTTCTGGAATACCGCGCCTTATAAATCTTGATTTCAGCACTCTGTTCAACGAATCAGGCAAAATGACGATTACTAATTTTATGGGAGAGGATATAACTGAAAAAAAACTACTGGAGAGCGAACTTTTAAAAACAAAGAAAAGACTCGATCTTGCCTTTCTTGCGGCTAATGACTCTTACTGGGACGCTGATCTTATTTCCGGAGAGTTTTTCTACTCTCAGAACTTTTACAGAATGCTCGGTTATGACCAATACGATGTAACAGAAAAGTTCAGTAAATTTTTAAAGATTGTTCACCCCGATGATGTTGACAAACTGAAAGTAACAGTTAAAAAAAGTATATCCGGAGAAGTAATAAGAAGTTCTTTGAAATTCAGAGCAAAAACTTCTGATGGAGAATATAAATGGCTCCTCTCGAGAACCATGGTAATAGAAACAAATAAAGCAGGACTCCCCTCCCGGATAATTGGAACAAATTCCGATATAACAGAGACTATCCGCATTGAAAACAAACTCAAAGAATCTGAAAAAAGACTTAAACTGATTCTGGATAACATGCCGGTTATGCTTCACGCAATGGATGGTGAGCAGAATATAATTCACTGGAACAGAGAATGTGAAAGAGTAACGGGATATAATAAAGATGAGATAATAAACAATCCCGATGCTGCAGACACCCTCTGTTATGACGACGAAATCATTAAATGCATATATGAAAAAAATCTTAAACTGGGGGGTAACTACCGTAATGAAGAGTTCGATTTGGTATGTAAAGATGGGAAAATCAAAACTATCATGTGGTCAAGCCTTTCCGATCTTTACCCTGTACCTAAATGGCACTCCTGGTCTGTAGGTATTGATATAACTGAATTGAAGGAGGTAACTCAGGCCCTGGATTTAAGCCGCGAAAAAATAAAAGAAGCTCAAATCATTGCAAAACTTGGATACTGGGAATATAATCATCAGAATAAAACATGCATATGGGATTCTATTTTATCAGAAATTATGGGATACAACAATGAATTCATGGAGCTGAATGAATCTGATTTATATAGTCATGTTCATGAAGACGATAAAGATTCCATGATGAATAAGTTTATACTCCATATAAAAACCAAATCTCCGCATAGTGACACCTATAGGTGCAGAACCGGAAAAGGGGAAACGATACATTTAAAACAGATCAGTAAAACAGAATACAATCCGGAAGGGAAAGCGGTTATAAGCAGAGGGATAGTTTTCGATATTACAGAACTTAAAAAAATAGAACTTGAACTTGTAAAAGCAAAAGAAAAAGCTGAAGAGAATAACAGATTGAAGTCAGCTTTCCTTACTAACATGTCTCACGAAATAAGAACTCCGCTGAACAGCATCATCGGATTTTCAGAGCTTTTATCAGACAATTCAGCTTCACCTGAAGAGAATATGATATATATTGATATTATAAGAGAATCTTCCAAACAGCTGACAACGCTTGTATCAGATATTATAGATATTTCAAAGATAGATGCGAACCTTATGGATATTGATAAAAAAGAATTCCATCTCAATAAAAAATTCGATCACTTATATGAGATATTCAGGAACGATATAAAAAATAAAAACAAACAGATAAAACTGACAGTAAAAACGCAGCTCAAAAACGGCGAAGATGTAATTATATCTGATGAGGTCCGTGTTACTCAGATCCTGAGCAATCTGCTGGGGAATGCAATAAAATTTACAGAAAAAGGAGATATTGAATTCGGATGCAACTTAACCGAAGACAATAAGTACATCCAGTTTTATGTATCTGACACCGGTATCTGAATCCAGAAAAAAGTTCAGAAAAAGATTTTCGGAAGATTCCAGCAGGCAGACACATCGATTTCGCGGCGGTATGGAGGGACCGGGCTTGGACTTAGTATAAGCAAAGAACTGTCCTGCCTTTTGGGGGGGAAGATGTGGCTCAAATCAGAACCCGGAAGCGGTACAACATTTTATTTTAAAATCCCATATGTAAAAGCTGAACCGAATCGTTTACCTGCCGATACAGTCATTGATTTAGACGATGAAAAGTATTCCGCACTGAAAAATAAAAACATACTTATTGTTGATGATAATGCCACTGTTCTTAAACTTCTTACTGCTATTCTATGCAAATCGGGATTAAAATGCATAGAAGCCACTTCAGGCAAAATGGCACTGGAAATAATTAAAAATAATCAAAAAATAGACCTTATACTAATGGATATCCAGATGCCCGACATGGACGGGATTACAGCCATGAATTTAATCCGTGAAATTCACCCGTCGATAAAAATTATTGCTCAAACAGCAAATGCTTTTGAAGAAGATAAAAACAAATATATCCATATCGGTTTTAACGGTTATATATCAAAGCCTTTCAAACGGAATGAAATAATAAAAACAGTCACATCTATCATTTAAATATCAACCCTGCCGCTGTTTCTTCCGATAAATAAACAGATTGTTTAAACCAGAATTAATAGTAATTCCGGCAATATCATAGGATTATTAAATAGAATATGAAATTAAAAAAATATATCTCCCTATTACTGATACTCATAATCTTCACCTCTGCTGATCTTTATTCTGAAGATTATCAATATCAGTATTTCAGCGAAAAGAACGAATATGTTCCATTCTCTGACTATATACCAAAAGTCAGAATGCATTACTACACCGTACCTCACTATCTGGAAGATTATTATCTTCTTTTTGGAATGAAGCTTTATTACAACGAAAATTCTTTAAGAAAAAATATTGAGATGCTCAAAACCGCACTTAACTGCAGATTCCGCCACCCCTCTCAAGCTCTTGTTAAAGTTGAAACAGAAGATGAATATCTCAAATACCGTAAACTGATGTTTATGCATATTAATATAATGATAATGAGAAACTATCTTAAAATCGGATCGAGATATGACAAAAGAAACATTAAATTTTACGACGAGACCTTCGCAAAAGATATAAACGACAGTCTTGATATTGCAAGAAAACTGTATGAAGAGGCCATACCCTACTGGGACGAGGCAAAAAGACTCGCCGAAGAATCGAGCAGAATCAAAATTACAACAAAATTGAGCAATATTGAATCTGAAAGATTCAGGATTATTACCGGTGATCTTGATTTCAGAAAAATCATCAACACCCATATTTCAGGTGTAGATAAAAAACAGGAAAAATTGAAGAATTTTATTGCCGCAACCCCTCAACAATAGCTATAATTGAAGAATCTTTTATTTTATAGGATAAAAAATGACACTGCTAGACGAAATACGTTCCAGAAGGTCTATAAGAAAATACAGTGAAAAGACTGTTAGTGACCAGGTTATAAATGAAATTCTTGAAGCAGGAAGATGGGCTCCATCGGGAATGAATAATCAGCCCTGGAGATTTGTTGTAATCAAAGATAAAACCTTTAAAACGAAACTTTCAGATATGACACATTATTCAGGTATTGTTGCCGGTTCAGATTTCTGTGTGGCGGTTTTTTACAACAGTCCGGCCGGATACCATAGAGAGAAAGATATAATGAGTATTGGAG
>JBBRFT010000117.1:0-10199 GCA_038241375.1 Spirochaetota bacterium | reverse complement strand
ATTAAGATTCAGAATAAACAATTCATGAATTAAAATATACATACCGTTATGAAAAACAACATATTTTTTATTACTTCATTCAATATTTTAAATAAATATAAAATTCTTAAATATTATCAATCAACAATTGACCTTTTAGATAGAATAGCTATATTAGTTTGAATCGATAATGAGGTTCAAGTATGAAAAATCAAGTAGTAACAAATATTAAAATTATAGTTATAACAGTTCTGATATCAGCATCCTGCACGGGTCTCCATTCTGCACAAATTGATGGTGTTTATTTTCAGGATGTGTATTCTTCACCTTCCGGCAGTTTAAATCTGAGAGGATTATCGATTCTCAATTATATGGTGGTCATAAAAGCATACGGAGGTGCTTTATATCTGGAACCATCGACCACTTACGATCATGCATTATCAGCTGTTCCAAGAATTATTGAACTTTATTATTTCCATAAAATTTCCGCAGATGATTTCAGGGAATCAACAATAGAGATGATTAAAAATAATATCGATTCAGCAGGATTTAAACGAATTGAAAACCAGATAAATATTTTCAACACATTTTACAGAGATGTAATTCCCGGTGACAGATACAGAGCGGAATATACTCCTGAAAAGGGCACAACTCTCTATCTGAACGGTAAAGCCATGGGGACAATTAAAGGTGATGAATTCTCACGCGCATTTTTTTCAATATGGATTGGTAAAAACCCCATAGATAAAAAATTCCGTGACAGACTTCTGGGGAGATAAAAATGAGTGATAATATTTTGAATACAAAACTCTCTCTTCTTACTAAATTCTCATATGCGTTCCCTGCATTTTCCCTGGCTGTAATTGGGATACCGGTTTATGTATATATGCCGAAATTCTACACGGATGTTATAGGGCTGAACATTGCATATATCGGAGGGATTCTTCTTGCCGCGAGAATATTCGATGCTGTAACAGATCCGGCTATCGGTCTTTTATCCGACAGAACAACAAGTCGGTTCGGCAGGAGAAGGCCATGGATAGCAATCGGTTCTATTTTTACTGCAGCTGCGGTCATATTTCTTTTTAATCCTCCGGAAGGAATAAGCATAAATCTTAACATATGGTTAGGGTTAAGCGTTTTCATGCTCTTCTTTTTCTGGACTGTTGTAGTTGTCCCTTACGAATCACTGGGTCCTGAACTCACCTTCAATTATAATGAAAGAAATTCATTATTCAGCTTCAGAGACGGATTTTTAATAGCAGGGACACTGGCCGCTGCTGCATCCCCGGCTATTGTCAAAGGAATTGCCGGAATATCTTCTTCGCCGGAAGATGAGCGATATGTTTTTTTTATTCTCTCAGTAATTTACGCTCCGCTGATAATATTATCATGCCTTTGGTGTGTAACTGTTTTGAAAGAAAATAATATATTACAGAAAAGAGAACATCTCAGCATAACAAAAGGATTAAGTTATACTTTCAAAAACAGGCCTTTTCTTATACTCCTCGCTGCCTATACAATAAGTGCCATAGGGAACAATCTCCCGGCAACACTGATTCTCTTTTATGTACAGTACGTGCTGCAGTCCCCTCTTGCCGATCTGTTTCTTCTGTTATACTTTATAACCGGAATTTTATTTCTCCCTCTATGGATTAAAGCAGCAGAGCGTTTCGGGAAAAAAAATGCCTGGCTATCGGCCATGGCAATTAACACCGGGGCGTTTATCGGAGTATTCTTTCTGGGAGCCGGAGATACAGTGATGTACGGGATTCTTGTATTCCTTTCCGGCACAGGATTTGGTGCGACACTGGCGCTCCCTTCATCGATGCAGGCTGACGTCATCGACTACGATGAGCTTATGACTGGAGAGAGACGCGAAGGTCAGTATGTGGGGATATGGTCATTCGCAAAGAAGGCCGCTGCTGCATTCGGTGTGGGGATAGCTTTAACAATACTCGGTTTGTCAGGTTATGAACCGAATGTTCAGCAGAATGAAAGTGTTAAATATACCCTGCGTGTGCTTTACGCGCTGGTCCCCTGCCTGTGTAATGCCGCCGGTTTTATCATAGCGCTTTACTATCCTATTACTGGTGCGGAGTTTGAAAAGATCCGTAAATCTATTCAGGAAAGAAAAGGAGTTTAAAAATGGAACATACATTTGAAATCATGTTATTCAATCTTGCAGCAGTCGCTACAATGATGTTCTGCGGCTGGATTTACAGTCTTGTTAAAAATAATGTAACTATTGCCGACAGCCTCTGGGGCCTGGGTTTTATTCTTACTGCATGGATAACATTTTTTTTAAGTGATGGTTTTACCGGACGAAAAATACTTCTTACAACTCTTGTCACTTTATGGGGTTTAAGACTGTTTATACACATTACAAAACGTAACCGGGGAAAAGGTGAAGATCCCAGATACACAGAGTGGCGGAAGGAGTATGGAGACAGTTTCAAGTATGTGAGCTTGTTCAAAGTATTTTTGGTACAGGCTCTTTTCCTGTGGATCATATCTTTCTCCCTGCAAGCCGGGGGATTATCAGAATCACCGGCTTATCTTACAATTTTTGATTTTATCGGACTTGCTGTCTGGATTTCCGGATTTCTCATCGAATCATTTGCGGATCATCAGCTCTCCTCCTTTCTGAAGAAACCCGAGAACAGAGGAAAAGTAATGAACAGCAAACTCTGGAGATACAGCAGGCATCCAAATTACTTCGGAGAATCAGCAATGTGGTGGGGAATTTTTATTATATCACTTTCAGTACCTTATGGATACATTACAATTATCAGCCCCATAGTAATTACATATACACTTCTTCGAATAACAGGAGTTACACTAATGGAGGAGACTATCTTCGGTAATAATCCTGAATACAAAGAGTATGTAGCAACGACCAGTTCATTTATTCCATGGTTTAAAAAAAAGAAATTTGAATGATCCAGGCGTTAACTATATGATATGCGAAGAATTAATTATAAAGTCGAATTGCCGACATAGAAGCCTTAAAAATTTTCCGTCAGAATTTTGATACAAATCTCTGACGGAAAACTACTATATCTGATTTATGAAAGTTATTTAAACGCAGTACTTTAAGTAACGAGTTAAACTATTCATACATACTTTCAATCTCTTTTGCGAATCTTTCGATTATCTCTTTTTTCTTAACTTTCTGTGAAGGAGTAAGAAGTCCGTTCATCTCTGTAAACCTCTCGGTAAGAATTGTGTACTGCTTTATTTTTTCATAACTCTCAAGTTCACAATTAGCAGCATCAATTTCATTATTAATCAGCTCCTGAAGCTGATAATTTGCGACAAAATCTTCTCCAACTTTTATACATGTGCGGAAACCGCCGTAATCATCCCACTGAAGCAGATCTTTCTTATATTTAACACCCTCTTTATCAAATAGATCTATAAAATAATTATAGTTCGGAACAATCAATGCTGATATATATCGCCTGTCATCTCCGACGATGAGAACCTGATCGATATAACTACTGTCAGTAAAAAGATCGACAATTTTAAACGGAGAGATATTTTTCCCCGAATCTGTACAGATAATTGATTTTTTACGGTCCAGAATCTTATAGTAGCCATGCTCATCAACGGTTACCATATCTCCGGTTCTAAACCATCCGTCTGCCGTAAAGAGCTCATCAGTCCACTCCGGCTGATTGAGATACTCCCTGAAGACACCGGCTCCTGTTATCTCAAGCTCACCTTCAGCAGATACTCTGCTTTGGCTCCCGCAGGCATTTATACCGATATAACCCGGCTTCAATGCTGTTATGGGATTTACAATACATGCATTAAAACTTTCAGTAAGTCCATACCCCTCTACAATAGGAACACCGATGGCATAAAAATATTTAAGAAGATCCGCAGAAATCGCCGCAGTTGACGAGAGTGAAAATCTGAATCTGGTACCGAAAATTGATCGGATCTTAAGAAGAATTCTATCAGCGATTTTAAATTTAAGACGCAAAAAAGGACCGAGTTTTGATACAACATCAAAATCCCTGTGCATATTATAGCAGCCATTTGCATCCTTTCTATATTCAAGAACCTCGTATCCCACATTCAATGCCCATGTTAAAATCCTTTTTTTAAAGGCATGCTGATTCATAACATACTGCAGCTGGAGATACATCTTTTCATACAGTCTCGGAACACAGTTTACCCATGTGGGATTATATTTTCTCAAATCATTAATTAGAGTGCCGACTTTATCGGCATATGCAATTGTTGAAGAATGATAGATTGCAGCCATCTGACACGAACCTCTGTCGAAAATATGCGCAAGAGGAAGAAAACATAAGGTTACATCATTTTCATCCAGAGCCATTCCATATCTTTCAAGAAATTCATCAGCTCCCGCCATTTTCGAGCTGCAGTTGTAATGAGTCAGAATAACGCCCTTACCCGGACCAGTTGTCCCGGAAGTATAAATTATGGTATACCAGTCATCCAGTGTAATTGATTCTTTTCTATTAAGAAAATCGAAATAGTGCTCCTCTTTCCAGGAGTTGCCTTTATCTATAAGCTCCTGCATCCCTATAATACGGCTATCGCTGCTTTTATAATTTATATCTAAAATGATAACCTTTTCAAGTTTAGGAATATCGTTGAATGAAGCCATGGTTTTATCAAGAAGCTCTTCATTCCCGACAAAAATAAAACGACTCGCTGAATCATTCATTATATATAAGACTTCTTTTGTATTAAGCGTAGGGAAGATGGTTACACTTACACCTCCGGTACAAGCCAGCGCCATATCAATATGCGTCCAGTATGGAGAACTTTCAGACATAATAGCAGCTCGATCACCTTTATTCAGACCCATTGCCATTAATCCGCAGCAAATAGATTCGACACGGTCACGCATTTCAGCCCATGTAAAGCGCCCTTTATTATCATTCGAATAGAGTTTCGCATTAAATATCTGAGCATTTCGGGAGGGAAACCTGCCGCAGGAATTATAGAAATGCCATGAAACCGGCTTTAAATCCTCTTTTTCCCAGCGCCACTGTTCAATTCGGGTCATGTTATTTCTCCAATTGTAATTAAGTTATTATTTAAGAACATTGTTCTTAAATTCAATAAAAATAACCTTCAGAATATAAAAAAGTACATCAAATAAATGGAAACCTTAGTACTAAGCCTGTTCGGTATACAATACGGTATCATCACTCAGATTTTGAATCAATAACATTAGCGAATGTAATATTTGGAGCCTTTTTTTTATAAGAACAAAAAAATTGTTTGATATTTATCTAAAAAACATTAGAAATGAAATAATCAAAAAACAGGAAACCAACATGATAATAAAAACGCTGGATGACAAAAAATTATCTCTTGAGAATGACGGGGAACTGGAACTTTTTTTTATCGGAACAGGGAGCGCATTTACTAAAAGACAATATCAGACAAATCTTCTTATTATTAAGGGCAAAGATCATCTTCTGATTGATTGCGGAACAAAGTGTCCTCAGGCGGTATCAGAACTGGGTATTCCTGTTACACAGATTAAAAATTTTCTAATAACCCACTCTCATGCCGATCATATCGGCGGACTTGAAGAGATAGCCCTCATGGGGAGATATGTAACTAAGAGAAAACCTGTAATGGTTATAAATGAAACTTATCAGCATATTCTCTGGGACATGTCACTTCGGGGTGGATGTGAATATAACGAAGAGGAAGCGGGAGATATGCTTACATTCAAGGATTTCTGGGATGTAATCAGGCCCCAGTGGCTCCCTGATTACAACAGGGAGACTTTCGGATTAAAAGTCGGAAACATAGATATTAAAATAATGCGTACTAAACATATTCCGGATTCATCATTTGACTGGCAGAGTTCATTCTGGAGCTGCGGTTTAATTATTGATGACAGAGTATTTTTTACAAGCGACACTAGATTCGACCACGATCTGATTGAGTTTTATGAAAACAAATTTAATTTCGAAACAATTTTCCACGACTGTCAATTTTTTACAGGGGGAGTTCATGCCTCACTGGACGAGATCAATACATTGTCTCCGGAGATAAAAGCAAAGACATACCTTACTCATTATGGAGACAACTGGGAAGAGTTTGATGAAACAATAAATAAATATGGATTCGCTGGACGCGCAATACAGCAGCAGTACTACATCTTTGAATAGAACCGGTTATATAATTTCCTAAACGGGGTAAAATAATTCCCCCGTTTAGGAACTGTTTAATTTTAAAATTATACTACTTGAACAGCAGTAGCACGTTGACCTTTATCGGAATCTTCAATTTGGAAATTAACCTTATCACCTTCTCTAAGATTCTTAAATCCATCCCCTGCAACACCTGTATAATGGACAAAAATATCCCCGCCATCATCTTTTGAAATAAAACCAAAACCTTTTTTCTCGTTAAACCATTTTACTACACCAATGGGCATACAAAACTCCTTAAAAAAAAATTTCATTTAAAAATTTTTTACCCGGAGATTTTTGACCGGATAAAAATTACAGCCTATTCAATCTATATAATTCAGTTTTATTTGTCAAAAATAAATTATCGATTCTCACTCTTTTCAGGAAGCAAAAGAACCTGACCGGGAAAAATAATTGTCGGATTCGAGATCTTATCTTTATTCAGTTTATAAATATCTTCCCATCTTTTATAATCGCCATACAAAGCCTCACTGATAAGAACCAGAGTATCCTTTTCTTTTACAAGATATTCATTATCCGCAACAGGTTTAACTGTAACCGGTTCTGTCTTATCTGCCGCAGAAGTAATCTCAGCTTTTCCTTTCTCAGCTTCTGAATTCTGCTCCTGAACAGGAACGTAAACTGGAGCCGCCTCTTTTTTCTCAGATAAAACATTATCACCTACATTGCCCTTGTAAAAATATTTAAAAAAAGCGAATAAAGCGAAAACTGCAAGGAAAATAAGAACAAGTATAACAAATATTTTATTACTGCTTTTTTTCGGTGGAGCTTTTTCTTCAATTTCATAAACAGCTTCTAATGCCGGAACTATTTTAACAGATTTAGTCTCTTTTTTAAGTTCAGGTTCAAGAAAATCCGCCATACTCTTTTCAATATGCTTTAATGCTGTTTCGGTCAGGTTGTAATTTTCAAGAATATAATTCAGAGTCCGTTTTTCGGTATCAGTTATCTTACCGCCATCGAGTATCTGTTTTACAATATTTCTGGAATCTGCGAGAGAAATTCTCCCGTCACCCTGCCCTTTAACGCTCTTGCCGGCAATATCAAGCATAGCCTTATCATAATTTTTGCCATTTATCCTCTTATAATATGAGCTCACGTCTTTACCTCCGGTAATTTAAAAAAATGTTATTATAATCAATTTTAATTCCTTAACATATATTTTAGTGTAAAAATTATATATCACCGCCACCTTCAGCAACCGGGATAATAGAGTATTCTTTACCATAAACAAGTTTAGGAATCACTGTTATTATATTATATGATTACTTAATAAAGAGCAAAAAAAAGATATTACTTTTTTATTTTTTTTTATTTTAAAAATAGTGAATTACTTTCGGAGGTACGTATGCGCGAAGCGTTGTGCCGGAAAAAATAAATTGCTGCCGATTTTAATCCTGTGTTACACTGCGAAGAGTTGAATTTTTTTGTAAAAATGAGTCTTATATCCGGTTAAAAAAAACAGGATACTATAATTTATAATAAATACTCAAAAACCGGATGCATTTTGTCTCCGCCGCGCCCTCGTCGCGGCGGAGACAAAATATACCACTGGTTTTTGAGTATTTACAATTTATTTAATTCTTTTTTATAATTATTAATAACAGAATTAATCTGTTCGATTACTTTATTGCTGTTAGTTGTTGCTTCTTCAAAAAATCTGTTCATTTCAGCTTCGATCTCTTTACTCTGTTTTTCTTCTTCAGGAGTTATAACATCTCCGGCTTTTCGATCTTCCATTTCGGCAATCTTTTTTTCGTTCATGTCTTCTATCTGTCCGTCAAGTGTAACAATATAATATTGTATCAGATCTCTCCGCTCTTCAAGAAGTTTTATCTTTATTTTATAATACTCTTTTTTTTCGAACGATGTAGCCTTACCATTTTTTAAACCACTACAGTAAACAATTAGCTTTTCCAGTTCTTTCTTGTGGGATGATGCGTCTTTTTCGATCATTTTCGGAGATATCCAGATATCTCCCGGAAGGTTTTCTTCATTACATACATTTTCAGATAAAGCATTTATCTCATTCACAGTTTTATCTTTTTCGGGATCTTTTTCAATAATAGTATTCACATCAGAACTGCCATTACCGGATTTAAGCAGTGCAAATATCTTCCCGAAATAACTTGTATTTTCTTTCGACGAAACTGCAGTTGAATCTCCGGCACTATCCCCAAGATAAAGACCAGCTTTCTTCTTAGTGCAGTCTACACAATCAGCCTGATCGCTATCGGTTGCAGCGGGATTTTCTCCAAGAAGAAATACCAAGAGGAGACAAACAGCGATAAGGAGTATCCCCATGGGAATAAATCCGGATTTAATTTTACTGAAAAATATCATTTTTAGCCCCATTTCAACGGTATCTCTTTAATTATATTTTTTTAACAAATAAAAGGGATAGGTATCAATTAGAACTGAAAACCTACCCCCCTTTGATTGTAAAGTTTAATTAAACTTAGAGCTTACGTGTAAATTATTTTCCCGGCGACAGAAACGGCGGGATTTAATCCACTCTATTATTATGGTTTAATATAATCTCTTGTTTTAGTATAAACACTATATGTCCATGTACTTAAAATATGTCCAACACATCCTGTACTCATTGCATATCCGTAATTAGCGCTTGACTGAGGAATAACAACTTCATCACACCATGACCACAGGGACAAACCGGGACAATAGCCGAGAAGCTGATTGACAATAGCAGAACCTGGTCGTAAATCTTTTGCTGCCTGTGTAAATGGATCACCAAATGCTACATATGTTCCTTTATGAGGAGTGGCGATATATACAACCTGATTAACCTTGCTTGCACCACCGAGATATTTCATATAATATCTTGCTACCAGTCCCCCCATTGAATGGCAAATTAGATCTACTTTTGTTTTGCCTGTAGCTTTAAGAGCGGCGTCAACTTTACCTTTTAATATGTTCGCGCCATTAACGACACCAGGTATTGTATTATATGTATAATAGTATAAATAATTCGAAGGATAACCATCAGACTTAAACCATGAAATCATTGAAGAAAAGTTTACAATTGTACTTCCGCTATATCCATGTACAAATACAACAGGATCGAGAGCAAAAGCCGGGGAAGCATAAATAAACATGCCTGCAATCATTGCTAATAATGTTTTTTTCATTTAACTACCTCTTATTTATGATTTCATAAACCGTCCAGACGGTCTTTAATTAAAATATTACATATATCCTATAATATGTCTTCTCAATAGCATATCTCTTGATTTGAGAAAGTGGTAACAGGGAGATTCTCCGGATTCAGAAGTAGATTCAGAAGTAATTACGGGGAATTATCTCTCTCTATTGGCAATGAATGGGGATAAATTTTTTTAATTATCAATTTTCTTGTATTTCATTCTGTAATTAACAGGAGTGTCATCTATAGTTTTCTTGAAAACTCTGTAAAAAGTAGGCAAACTCTCAAAACCTACAGCAAAGGCTATGTCAACAATGGAATCCTCTGTATTTATAATGAGTTCACATGCTTTTTTTAGACGGATATCGTTTATGTAATCGGCAATATTCCTGTCTGTAAGCTTCTTGAACATTCTTCCAAGATAATCACTGTTCATATTTGTTATTTTGGCCAGACTCTCACGGGATATCTCCTCGTGATAATTCTCTTCAATGTATTTTATTGCATCCTCCAGCTTCTTTCTTGCAAAGTACGATACTACTTTATCCTGAACCTCCTGTTCAAGCGAATCGACAACACCCTGGAGAGCCTCCATTGATCTTTCAAGCTCAGCAGTCTTCTCCTCAACCATACTATTAAGATTATCCTTAAGCCTGTTAAGGTCACTGTACATAATTGAATTAGCAAGCGAGATTGCTGCTGAAGATTTAACATTTTTAATAAATAGTATTTCATCAGGAGTAAGATGTTCCCCGTTTTTTGTATCCGAAAGCATAAGTAGCGCTATCAGATTATTATGCTGAGTCAGAGGTACTATATATTTCGATTTGTAATTACTG
>JBBRFT010000116.1:0-10224 GCA_038241375.1 Spirochaetota bacterium | reverse complement strand
GCGAAGAATATATTATGAAATTGTTAAAAATATCAACAATGGTGTTATTTTCATTGCTCCTTGTTGTTTCTGTTTCATTTTCTCAGGAAAATAATACATTAGAAAGCGCAACCGAAAAAGTTGATTCCGACAGTGCGGCGGTAACGGAAACTGTAAAGACTGTTACAGCCGATACTCTTTCCGGATCGGATACATCAGCTTCAGATGTATCGGTTCAGAAAAAAAAAGTTGTTCCAGTAAAAAAAATTGAAACACGGAAAACTGCTGATAAAAAAAGTCCTGAAAAAATAGTGGCTGTTAATCCGCCCGATGTAGAAACTGAGAAAGAGAATACTGTAAAATTTGACGGGGATCTTCTCCCAATCAATGAAGGGAACTTTAAATATAAAAGAATACCTGATATCAAGCTTGTAGAAATAACACCAGAAACTGCTGTTTTGAATAATTCTGCAGTGGAATCTTCCAATCAGGTGAAAAATCCTGAAACCGGATTTCTGGGATTAAGTGAAACTGCATCGGATGTAATAGTAAAAGGGGGTTTTCTGCTCCTTATACTGATAATTTTTGTTCTATATAAATCAAGAATGTCCCGTCCCGGTAATAAAAGTACAAAAAGAAGAAATGTGTTAAATAGCTACAGGAAATAATATTTCACAGAGGATTTAAATGACGAGAGGAATGATAAATAAACTCATTTTTATAGTTTTATTAATTATATTTTCGGTGCTGATAATTCTTCCAACAATTGGAAGCAAGAAAATGGAAATCAGATTTATTGATACAGCGGCTGCTGAGGATATTGATGCTGTTAAACAGCGGTTTTCCGGCAGCGGGTATGATTTAAAAATTGATGATAAAACCATTATAGTTTCAGGAAGAAACCTGACCGATGCTGTAATGAATGAAATAAAAGTATTGAAGGGTGTTGCTGATACTAAACTTCTGCCGCATTGGGCTGAAACCGCTTTTTTGGCAAAAAAAATAAATCTTGGTCTTGACCTTCAGGGTGGTATGCACCTTGTTCTTCAGGCTAATTTTGATTCTATACAGAAGAAGCTTGGCCGTGAATTGAACGAAAAGGACAGAAATGAAATAACTCAGCAGGCTCTTGAGTTAATCAGAAGCAGGATAGATAAGTTTGGTGTATCTGAACCGTCAATCAGACCGCGAGGGAATGAAGCTATAGAGATACAGCTTCCAGGTGTTAAAGATCCTGCCGGTGTTAAAAAAGCTATCGGTACAACCGGCAGCCTTGAATACAGAATTGTTGATGATAAATATACAGGGTTGGCGAATGCCTGGCTGAAGGAAAATTATAAAGAAGCGGGACTCCCGGCTGATCCGGTTGATCTGAAATCTCTGCTTGCTAAAATTACCGAGGGTATAAAACTTCCGGAAACACTTGAAGGAATGTTCTATTATGAAAGAGATAAAGATACCGGGAAAGTAACTCCGGCATATCCTATGATACTCTCAAAAGAGATATCTCTTAAGGGGACAGATATTCAGGAAGCCATGGTCGATAAGGATGAGTATGGTCAGGTCGTTGTTGTTTTTAAAACTACTGCCGATGGAGCTGTTAAATTTGCAGAAGCTACTTCCGACAAAAATCACGGAAAGAAACTAGCGATTATTCTTGATGAAAAAGTAAGAAATGCTCCAAACATCAAGGAGACAATCGGGTCGGGCAGTGGTAACATAAGTGGTGGTTTTACTTTTGAAGAGGCTAAAACTCTTGCGAGAATTATCAAAGAGGGTGCTCTTCCGGTTGATCTTAAAATTATTGAAGAGAGATCTGTCGGACCTTCTCTCGGTCAGGATTCAATTGAATCGGGAGTAAAAGCTTTCGGTGTAGGTCTTATTATTATTATGTCATTTATGCTGGTCTACTATAAATTTGCAGGATTGATAGCGGATATCGGATTGATTATCAATTTTACCTTTATGCTTGCGACTCTCTCGCTACTCGGTTTTACAGTTACTCTTCCAGGTATTGCAGGATTTCTGCTGACTATGGGGATGGCGGTAGATGCGAATGTTATTATATATGAGAGGATTAAGGAGGAGTTAAAAAAAGGGAAGTCTGTAAGGATGGCCATATCTGCTGGATTTGACAGAGCCTTCTGGACTATTTTCGATTCAAACCTTACAACTCTTCTTGCCGCTTTTATCCTTTTCCAGTTTGGTACAGGGCCTATTAAAGGTTTTGCCGTTACACTTTTTATTGGAATACTGGCGAGTATGTTTGTAGCTCTATATATAACTAGATTTGTTTACGAAATACTGTCTATAAATAAGAAGAAAAAGACATTGAGTATATAAAGGGGAGAAATTTTGGAAAAGATTATACATTTTACTAAATATAGATTTATTGCTTTTGCGTTTTCTGCAATAATGATTATAAGTTTTTTCGCCGGTTCATATTTTAGAGGCGGATTAAACTTTGGAATCGATTTTGTCGGAGGATACAAGCTTATTGTTAAATTCGAAGATAAAAGCGCCAATGAAGCAACAATAAGGTCTGCACTAAAAGAGTTCTCTCCAACTGTTCAGCAGGTCGGGGAATCTGAAAAAAATGAGTACATTATTTCTACAAAGATTGAAAATAAGGTTTCGGAAGCAGCTTCCGGCTCTGAGGGAGTATCTAAGTTTGATCAGCTAAAGAATACTCTTAATGCAAATTTCAAAAATGTGAAAATAGAAAGTGAAGAAAATGTTGGCCCTGCAATCGGAGACTTTTTGAAGAAATCAGCCTGGAAGCTTTCTATAATTGCTGTCATAATGATGTCTCTTTATCTTGCATTCAGATTTGAAGTTAAATTTGCAGCAGGTGCCATGGCTGCTCTTCTTCATGATGTTCTTGCATCAATTGCTTTCTGCGGATTAATGGGGATTGAAATAAATATCCCTGTTATTGCGGCATTCCTTACAATTTTCGGTTATTCTGTTAACGATACTATCGTTGTTTTTGACAGGATACGGGAAACAAATGAACTTAAAGGGAAAGAGACTTTTAACGATGTTATTGATAAAGCAATTACCCAGACTCTTACCAGGACAATTTTAACTTCTTTAACAACTTTGTTCGGTATTTTAGCTCTCTTTTTTCTGGGTGGAGAAGTGCTGCATGATTTTGCGCTGGTTCTTCTCTTTGGTATTACCATTGGTACTTATTCGTCTATTTTTATGGCATCACCTGTGGTACTTGCATGGGAAAAGTGGAGATCAAAAAAGTAGGACATATATCTTCCCGGATTATATTAAATTGTAATCCGGGAATAGTTTAATAATTTGAAGAACTTAATATTATCTTTTTTTATTGTCATTCTGGTATTCGACACAATGGTTTATTCCGATGAAGTCTATCCATTGTCGGATGACTTTACTCCTGAAAAGATATCATCATTTACCTGTTCTCTTGTCAAGACCGGGGATTATTACCGGGCCTATGTCGAACTTCTTCGCCTGAATTCATATTATCCGGCATTTCTTAAAACTTCGGTTTATTCAGTTACTTCAAATTACCTGTTTTATAAAAGTAAAAACTATAGTGATCTTCTTAAGCTTGATTCTGCAAAAAAAGAAGATGATATTTTTATTCCTGTTTCATTGTTTCAGGTTGATAGTTTAATTAAATTAAATCGTAAAGAAGAGGCCGGATCTTTATTAACGGAGTTATACGGAAGAGCGGATTCACTGACCTATTCCGATTACTTAATTAAAAGATCGATATACTTGTCTCTTGTAAAAGATAAAAATAACAATAGGGATGGTAAATTTAAAAGTCAATTTCCCGGTTACGAAGAATTGTCTGATTATTCAGAGAGTGTTTACGAAAGCAGAAAGAATCCTTATCTTGGTGCTTTGGCCGGTATTTTTCCCGGGGGTGGTTATATTTACGCCGGCGAAAAGGGGACTGGAATAGTATCAATGATAGTGATTGGTGCCGGTTCTGCTGTTTCGTATGGGGCTTACCGGAGCAGTTTCGATTCTCTGGCTGTGATTTCCGGTGTTATTACATTTTTTTTCTATGGCGGGAGTATCGCCGGGGGATATATGCAGAGTGTGAAGTACAATGATCGTCTTATGGATACTCTTGAGGTGAGACTTGAAAAAGAGTTAATGCCGGAGAGAGATCTGGATGAGATCTATCTTAAATTCGGGTTGAATTCAAATGATTGCAAATGATTTATATATGAAACGGGCATGTGAAATTGCCTTCAGCAGAATAGGGATGACTTCACCTAATCCCGCCGTCGGTGCCGTTATTGTTAAGAACGGCAGTATAATCGGAGAGGGTGGAACCGGCGCCTATGGATGTGATCATGCTGAAGTGACGGCAATCAAAGATGCTGAACAGAATGGACACGACTTGTCCGGGGCAGAGATATATGTATCGCTTGAGCCGTGCAGTCACTTCGGGAAGACGCCTCCATGTACTGATGCGATAATTAATTGCGGAATAATTAAAGTTCATGTGCCTCTTATGGATCCTAATCCCCTTGTGTCCGGAAACGGTATAAGAAAGCTCATAGAGTCAGGTGTTGAAGTAAATATTATGCATAATTTTTTTCAGCCGGCTTCGGATCTTATCAGGAGTTTTAAAAAGTATATTCTGCGCGGGCAGCCTTTCATTATAAATAAGTGCGCCGTAACCCTTGATGGGAGAATTGCGGCATCGTCGGGAGATTCGAAGTGGATTTCCAATGAGTACTCCAGACTTTTTGTCCATAAATTAAGATCGAAAGTCGATGCTGTTATAGTAGGGAGTAATACTCTTGTTAAAGATAATCCCATGCTCAATGTCCGCATGGATGATTTTGGTGTAGATATTAAAGATTCTTTATCTAACTGCTGCGGCTGTATGACCGGTAGAGATAATTTTTATCTTGCGGAACTTATGAAATCTGAGATAAAGAATTATAGAGATCCTCTCAGGGTTCTTGTTGGAATTCCTGCGGAAATTTCCATTGGCTGTAATTTTATGCGGGATGATAATTATCTGATTATAGCCGATGAAAAGGACTATGAAACAGCTGTTAAAAACTGCAGAGAGTTAAACATCTTACGGGAGAGATCTCAAATAGTTACCGGCCATTTTGATTCTCATGAAGAGAGCGTACATTTTGCAATGACTACGCTCAAAGAAAGAGGAGTTATGTCGGCGCTGCTTGAAGGGGGCGGTGCGCTGAATGGTTCATTTTTCAATGCCGGTGCCATTGACCAGTTTATGTATGTTATCGCTCCTAAAGTTTTAGGGAGCGGAATAGCGCCGATAAACGGTGCACCAAGTGAAAGGATGTCTGATTCTCTTTCCCTTAGAGATGTTTCAACCGTTCTGCTTGGAGATAATCTTTTGTTTAATGGTTATAAAGAAGAATACAATTTTGAGATGATGTGAGGTCCATGTGTTTACAGGTTTGATTGAAGAGACGGGTTCAGTACTGGGCATAAAAAGTTCCGGAGAGGGTAAAATTCTGGAGATTTCCGCTTCTAAAGTTCTGGAAGGGACTAAAAAAGGGGATTCAATTTCAATTAATGGAGCCTGTCAGACCGTTACGGATATTTCTGCACAGAGCTTTTCAGTTTTTGTATCAAGGGTAACGCTTGATATTACAACTCTTGGATATTTTACTCCGGGTAGGTCTGTAAATCTTGAGAGGGCTCTGACCCTGAATTCGCGTTTGGGCGGTCATATAGTACAGGGTCATGTTGATATTCGCGGTAAGGTTAAGAATATTAAAAAAGATGTAAAGGGTGTAGAGATTGAGGTTACCGTAACAGGTGATTATATGAAATATATTGTCGAAAAGGGATCGATTACGGCTGACGGTATTTCACTTACTGTAGTTTCAACAAGCGGCAATGATTTTAAACTCTATCTTATTCCTGAAACAATTGAAAACACGATTATTAAAGACTGGAAAGCCGGTACTGAAGTGAATATTGAAACTGATATTCTTGCAAGATATGTTGAACAGATGCTGAAATACGGAAAGAATAATCCAGATAACAATGCGGTAAATGACGCGAATTTCATGGGCAAGCTGATGGAAAACGGTTACGTTTAAATTTATTCTGATGAGTTCAGATTGAAAATCTTTTTCAGATTTATAGACCCGGGTTTAACCGGAAGCTCTACTGTTTTCCTCCCCATGTGTGATGAATAATATACCGCATGAATAATCTCAAGCGCTTTGTATCCATCATCTATACTCGATATCTCAGGCATATCCTTACCTTTTAAGATAGACGATGCTGATTTGTATAATTCCGTAAAACAGTTTTTATGTTTGAACGCCGGAAATTTTGTCTCTGCGAGATCACTGAATCCGGTATACAGTACAGATTTTTTCTTTAAGAAGAGTTGGTTGTATCCGTTGCCGATTAAAATTTTTCCCTCTGTCCCCCATACTTCCAGTTCAAACTGGAAATACTTTCTTCCTCCGCCTGCTTCCATGAAAATGTTTATACCGCTTTTACTCTGGAGCCATGCTGATGCTGAATCTTCAAAACCTGAGGTTCTGGTAAATCTGTTAAACTCCCCCTGTACTTTTGAGATATCTCCAAAGAAAAATCTTATAATATCAACAAGATGAGTTCCGTCATGAAGGAGCGGTCCACCTCCCTCCGCCAGGTAAGATTTGCCGCGATATGATCCTGTAAGCATTCTTGCATTTACAGTTTTTATCTCTCCGATAACTCCTGCTGCTATCATCTCTTTAACTTTGTTATATCTGCCGTCAAATCGTCTTTCATGATTGACGATAATGCGGCACCCGGATTTTGAAGCTTCAGATCTGATTTTATTTATCAGCGGTAGTGACGCAGCCGCGGGTTTTTCCAGTATAACAATTTTCGCTCCGCTTTTCACTGCTTCAAGTGCTATTGCCGCATGGGTATCTGTCCATGTTGCGATTATAACCATGGAAGGTTTTTTATCTTTAAAGAGTGTTTTGTAGTCAGAGTAAAGAGAAGTCTCCGGTATATCGGCTGTTTTTCCGAATTCTTTAAGCCGATCAGAATTCAGGTCACACGCTGATGTAATTTTAAGACCGGCCGCAGCGGCGCCGCCGAAGTGGGTGCAGGGTTTGTTTCTTAAACTGTCATTTTCCAGAATAAACCCTATTCTGCCGCAACCGATAAGAGAGATCTCCGCACGGGGCATTTTACAGCCTCGGCAGATATGTTTTTATTTCATAATCGGTTATATATTTGTTAAACTGTTCCTGCTCGTAGATTTTATTATCAATTATATTCTGATGTATAAAGTCACCAAGGGTCTCTTTCATAAAAGCGCTTTGTGAGAAATTAGTCAGCGCTTCATGAAGCTGAGAGGGTAATTTCTGAAATTTTCCCGGGTCACTCTTAAAATTTGCTGTTTCAATCGGATCGGTGAGCTCATATTTTTCTTCAATTCCTTTTAAGCCGGCTGCCAGCATTACTGAAAATGCAAGGTAGGGATTACATGCCGGATCGGGATTTCTCAGTTCGACTCGCATTGATGCCGGTTTGTCCTGTCTGCAATGCGGTATACGGACCAGGGCAGACTGGCTCTTTCTGCTCCATGTAGCGTGTGTCGGGGACTCGTAACCTGCCACAAGTCTCTTATATGAGTTGATCCACTGGTTTGTTATTAAAAAGTATTCACTGCTATGCTTGAGAAGTCCGGCAATAAAGTGACGGCCGTCATCTGAGAGATAATGCTCGCTTTTTTCATCAAAAAATATATTTACATCATCTCTGAACAGGGACTGGTGAATATGGAGCCCTGATCCATTCTGACCTTTAAGCGGTTTAGGCATAAATGACGCATATATATTATTAAGCTGGCCTATCTCTTTTGCTATAACTTTAAAGGTCATAATATTATCTGCAGTGGTGAGAGCATCTTCATGTCTTAAATCTATCTCGTGCTGACTGTATGATCCTTCGTGGTGAGATGATATAACATCAATACCCATCTTCTCAAGTGTAAGAACAGTCTGTCTTCTGTAATCTGCCGCTACATCAAGCGGAGTAAGATCGAAATATCCCCCCTGATCGAGAACTTCCGGTTTATCAAAACTTTTAAAAAAGAAAAATTCTATCTCCGGGCCTGTATAAAAAGTAAGCCCCTTTGCAGCTGCTTTTTTAAGGTTTTTCTTTAAAATGTATCTGGAATCACCTTCATATGGAGTTTTGTCGATTCTGTAGATATCGCAGAATATTCTTGCTACGGAATCTTCCTGAGGCCGCCATGGAAGAAGTTGGAATGTCGAAACATCGGGCATTGCAATCATCTCTTCCTCTTCGGATCGTATAAATCCCTGAAGTGTGGAGCCGTCAACCCGAACACCTTCATTCAAGGCATCTTCAAGTTCACCAATAGTGATTGCAAAACTTTTAAGGAAACCCAAAGTGTCTGTGAACCATAGTCGTATAAATTTAATTTTATTGTCGTGGGCGAATTTAAGAATATAATCTTTATCAGTATTCATTTTGTTCCTTTTTTATGATCGGTTTTACCAGCTCAGCATAATAAGAAGAATGAACAGGAATAGTATAACAACAAAAAGTGAAGCCATTATAACTATACTCTTGCCTGAACTTTGTGTTTCATTATTTGCGCCTGCAGCCGCGGTCTCTTTTTTAACCGCTACAGGCTTCCCTTTCTCATTAACTTTACTGTCGGTTTTCGGGTCAAACATTTTGAGTTTTATAAGTTTCTCATCCTCTTTGCAGAGACCGTAAACTCCAGGCATTATCTCCGCAAGGATTTCAATGGGATTGTTTTTGCCTGCCGATGATTTTATATCTATTACTGTGGCGGGTATGATTTTTATACCCTTTTCCTCTCTTAAATTATAAAGGTCGATGTAATAGTTCTCTTTACTTGTCGCGGGTATGATTTTTATCATTATTTTATCGCCGATACGTAGTTCGTATATCGGTTTTCCGTTTAACGGAGCCAGAACAGGTTTTACCTGTAAAATAGTACCACTGGAATTTTTTTTACCATCTTCGGTATCATCCTCCTCATTCTGAGGTTTAGATCTGTCTTCTTTTATACTTTGAAGTTCAGATAGCGATATCTCCTGTATAAGTGACTCCATAACAAGGTTTTTATCATGAATTATTCTGTTTATTATGTCATAAAGGATAAGATCCATCTGGTCATAATCGTAATTATAAACATTATCATATAATATTTTTAAATTTCTAACATCGTCGGAAAGTTTGTTAAAAGTTTCCATTATTGATGCAGTCATGCTGTTATTGAAGTTTCCTTTCCATTTACGGTCTACTATGTACTCTTCAAAGGTATGCCAGGGAGTACTCAATTCTAAATCGTACATATCGGAATAGGATGAGACTATTACATGATGACTGTCGAGTTTTTTCATCGCATTGAATGTCAGCAGGAAAAGGCCATACAGATTCATTGAATTGGACTTAAATCTCCCTTTTACAATGAGAATATTCCCTTCCTGCTGCGCTGATATTTCAGAATCCATAATTGTATCCACGGAGTTATTTTTAGCAAATCAATATAGTAATAATCATGTCAGATAAACAGAATGTCAATATAAAAATCAGAGCATCTGGAACAAATAATAATTACATGGGTTAATCTATTTAGAGCAGGTACCACCTGTAAAGTATCAACCAGGCATTTGTGCATATCCCGATAGCCCCATAAATCCCCCGGGAGGGGACGTGAAGATATTATTCGGTGAGGATTTCTTTATATACTACAAATATGAGTAGATTTTTATTAATCCGGGCATAGTCACTTATAAAAGGCAGTTCTAATAACTCAATTTTTCAGGGTCAAAAAGGCGGCAGCCCCTTTATAAGCCCCGCAGAGCTCCCTGCGGTCCAGAAACGGAGTTTTTGGGACTGCAATAAAATAAATTATATCTAAGTGCTGAATCTATAATTTTTTATTTACAATAAAAAGATTTTATTTTAGTTTATTAAAGTCGATATATTATATACAGGAATATAATTTTAATTCAGTAATATGTATTTTAGTGTATAATAATGGGTTATATCTGCCCGCAGTCGAAGGCGGCGGGGAGATATTGAGTCTTTTATTATTGATAATTCATAATAGAGTTCCACGGAGATTTCAGGTAACTATTCAAAAAAAACAGTGATAAAATCTTCTCAGCCGCGCCAAAGGCGCGGCTGAGATAAAATATCACCACTTTGTGAACAGTTACAATTTCAGTTCAAGGG
>JBBRFT010000115.1:0-10375 GCA_038241375.1 Spirochaetota bacterium | reverse complement strand
GTTATCAACTATCGTACCCATAATAGGGTCATTCAGAGCGTCGAAAACTCTTGCAAAAAGCATAACTCCGGTTATCCACCACATTATATTGCTGGAGAGATTGAGAATGTCCGTGAGATAAAATATCAGATACATACTTACTAACGTATAAAGCATATCTCTGCCGATAGTACCAAGGCTGAAAGCATATTTGTTCCGTTTAAAATTTCTCATTTTGACGGTTCCTCTCCTTTATAATTTTTATTTGAAACATTTAAAGAATGAAATTGACTATAATCTGTCATTTCGAAGAAGCGATAGCGACTGAGAAATCTAAGATTTCTCACATACGTTTGAAATGACAAGATCTAATTCAATTGTTAACCGCTACAGTTTTATGCATTATTTTATAACTGTTTGCTGATTTTCTTTGATTAAATATAAGTATGAACCGAAATCACCGGGCATTCGGGATTTATCATTATAACCTGTTCCCATGAACTGATTGTTAAGGCGCACTCCCGCATGAAGGGTTTTTCCGCTTGCAGAATATTCCTCTACACAGTCCGGGAGTCTGAAAAATTTGTCCACTGTTCGTATTAAAAATCCATCGGGATGAATTCTGAAAGGGAGTATGTGATTGATTAAGGCGCCGAATTTTTTGATCGAGAGACCCTGCTCAACAGTTTTAACAGTATAATTTTTTTTTGGATCAAGACCTGTAATCGGTAGTATATCGCTCCCTTCACTTGCTGTAGCGAGTGTCTGGAAGTGACCTGCAACTGCACTCTTCCTGTCTTGAGCGACACATATAAAATTCTCTTTATTATCTTTCATGCGGTCGAAACGATAAAATCTGCCGAACTGAAAGACTCTTCGATGTTCCTTGTAAAATTCAATCTGCTTTTTAACTTCACGTTTCTCGATCCACGAAAGATACTTCAGATCGAGTTCGTAACCTAAGTCTCCGAAAGATGCTGTATTAAAACGGGATGAGAGCGGTGTAGCCCTGAGAGTCTGCTGATGAGGAGAGCATGAAACATGAGCCCCGATAGTTGATAAAGGGTAGAAGTAACTGAGCCCTTTCTGAATTTTTAACCTTTCAATCGGATCTGTATCATCGGAAGCCCAGATTTGAGGGGAGTAACATAACATCCCAAGGTCAAATCTGTTTCCGCCGCTTGAGCAGCTTTCGAGAAGAATGTGAGGCTTATCATGGAAGATTCTTTTCAGAATATCATAGAGTCCCAGGATATAACTATGGAAGAACATCCCCTGCAGCGGTATATGACTGGAAAACATATCGCTGATATGTCGGTTCATGTCCCATTTCACATAGGATATATCAGCACTTTCAAGAACTGCTCGCACATTGTTTACTATATAATCCCGAACCTCTGAATTGCACAGATCGAGAACCAGCTGGTTTCTGCCGTATGATGGTTTTCTTCCGTTTATTTTAATCGCGTATTCCGGATGATTACGGAAAAGATCGCTGTTTTCATTAACCATCTCAGGTTCAAACCATAATCCGAACTTCATTCCCATACGGTTTATCTTATTAACGAATGGTAAAAGACCCCGTGGAAATTTTTTTCTGTTTACGTTATAGTCTCCAAGTCCGGCCTTATCGTCATTCCGTTTTCCGAACCATCCGTCATCAAGAACGAAGAGTTCAACTCCTATCTTTTTTGCCTGCTTTGCAAGATGCAGAAGTTTACGTTGATTGAATTTAAAAAAGTGCGCCTCCCAGTTGTTAAGAAGCACCGGCCGGTCTTTCCCTTTATACTCACCGCGAACAATATGTTTATTTATAAAATCATGAAAATGTCCGCTCACTCCATTAAGCCCATCTGCAGAGAAAGTCATAATCGCTTCGGGAGTTTCGAAGGACTCATCTTTTTTTAGTTCCCACTCAAAACAGTGAGGGTTTATTCCTGACATTACTCTGGTCAGGTCGTGATTGCTCACTTCAACTCCCTCGTAGTGATTGCCGCTGTAAACGAGATTAAATCCGTATGCATTGCCATGGTCTTCTGTGGTGTTTTTAGCATGTATAATTATACCGGGATTATGCCTGTTGCTTGAAGCGCCGGTATTGGATTCATTTACGTAGAGCCCGTATGAAAGTATTCGGGTATGACTGTTTGCCTCTTTTATCCATCCTCCGTCAAGAGTGAGCATTACAGATCCCGGGAGATTAAGATCGAGCATAAAGCTCATAAGTTTTCGTATCCGGAGACTTTTTAAATTTTTATTTTTAAGAACTACACGCCTTGTAATAACATCGGTTTCATGGAAAACAGTGTAGTACATTGTAAGAGCAACGTTATTAGGAATATCCTCTAGTGAAATCTCCAGTGTGCGGCACTTCTCCGGATCTCCATATGAAAGAGGGAGTTTGTCAGATTTTGAAGTTCCGGGAAAAATCGTATGCCCGGTATAAATAAAATCACAGACGTATGTAGAGTCAGGCATACAGATTTCAACGGGTGAATGCCTGTAGTCACCTTTGCCGATCCCGGAATATTCAAGTGTCAGATTGTCGAGAGAGTAGATATCGTTTTCAGGTGAGTATGCAACACTGCTCCCTATGGGGACGGTGTGTTTGAGTCTTAAAGAATCTATTTCACCAGCCGGGACAGAGCTTCCATAATAGACACTCTCCAGGTGATTGAATTCTGTTACACGGAAGATATAGCTTGAGTTTTCTGTATTCAGATAAAAGACTTTTTCTATTTCATTAAATTCAATCATGAATAATATCTCCAGATTATATTTGGTTTTCTGGTGCACTCGTTTTACATGTAGCGTTTATCGGATGAATTGAAAATAATCTACCATTTTGAAATGATGATAGCGACTGAGAAAACTTATTCTTGCGTTAAATTTTAGATTTCTCACTTGCGTTCGAAATGACAACGGAAATTTCTCCTGTCATTTCGAACCTCCTTCAGTTCTTCAGGTGAGAAATATTATTTTCTATATAAATCAACATACGATGACAGAATCTAATCCACTTGTTAACTACTTATTCATAAAGTATAATCCCTTCGTATGGCAGAATAGTTCCGTTGTAGGATTCTCTTCCGTAAGTTGAGAGTAAAACTTTGTCCCGTGTTTTATACTTTTTTGTTTTATTGCTCAGATTGATGATAACTCTCACTCGTTTGTATTGTGAAAGATTTATATTTTCTGATTTTTCATCAATAAACCGTTCATATACAAAAATTGATTTTGAAATTTTTATTTTTCTGAAATTTCCGTCAATAAGCAGAGGCGAGGTCTTTCGCAGATCGATTAGTTTTTTATAAAAATTCAGAACAGAGTTTTCGGGAGAGATCTGGGATTCTGCATTGATCCGATGAAAATTTTCGTTAACTTTTATCCAGGGATTTCCGCTTGAAAATCCGGCATTTTTTGTATCACTCCACTGCATTGGAGTCCGGGCATTATCTCTGCTCTTCTGCTGAATCATTCTCCATGCATACCACTTCGGGAAGCGGAGCTTTCTTGCAAGTTTGTAGACATTGTGTGATTCTATATCCTGTATCTGGTCCAGTGAGTCCATATCAAAATTTGTCATTCCGATCTCCTGCCCCTGGTAAAAGAAAGGTGTTCCCCGGAGTGTAAACAGCATCATGGCTAAAGCTTTAGCGCCTTCGTTCATAAAATTTTTATCTTTAATGAATCTTGAAATACTTCGCGGCTGGTCGTGATTTTCGAAATACAACGCATTCCATGGAATACCATTCTGCCACTTTGTAAGGACTTTGAAAAGACGCTTCGGTTTAAACTTCCGAGTAAACCACTTTACAATTATCTGATCGCACTCCATATGTTCGAATGAAAATATCATATCAAGTTCTTTTGATTCTTCGCTGCAGAGATCAATCGCGTCTTTCGGTGTTACAAATACAGTTTCACCTACGGTAAAACAGTCATAATTATCGAGCACATCCTTGCGCAGTGTTTTAAGAATCCGGTGCATACCATTTTGAGTCAGATAGTGTTCCTGCCCGGTGAGAATCAATCTCTTCCTGCCGTTTTCCAGCGAAGACTTCCAGATGATATTTATCACATCACACCTGAAACCTGCAATACCCTTATCGAGCCAGAAACGCATAATATCTTTTATTTCATTAAGTACTGCCGGATTATGGAAGTTCAGGTCGGGTTGTTTTTTTGAAAAGAGGTGGAGATAGTATTCACCTGAAGCTTCATCTTTTGTCCATGCATCTTCAGCAAAAAATGAAGTCCAGTTGTTGGGAAGTTTTCCGTTTTTACCTTCACGCCAGAAATAGTAATCACGGTAAGGACTCGATTTTTCCCGGCTCTTTACAAACCATTCATGTTCATCGGATGTATGGTTTATTACAAGATCCATAATAATTCCGATACCCAGTTTTTTTGCACTGGAGATAAGGTTGCCCATGTCAGTCATGGTGCCGTATTCAGGATTAATATCGCGGTAATTGCTAATGTCGTAACCGTTGTCGTCATTTGGTGAGCGGTAAACAGGTGAGAGCCAGATGCAGTTTACGCCAAGCTCTTTCAGATAGGAGAGTCTGCTGATTATTCCCGGGATGTCGCCGATCCCGTCACCATTACTGTCTTGATAACTTTTTGGATAAATCTGATATACAACTATATTTTTCCAGTGCGGATTCATTATCAATTCCTCAGGATATATTTTGCAGATCTATAATCAATATTTTACCGACACTGAAGTTAATAACTTTTTTCTCAACAGGTCAAAACAATTCATAGTGCTGACATGATAAAGGTTAACTTATATAACAGAAGGTTTTCCGGTGAATTTGTTAATCTCTCGCAAGAAGGTTGTTGATCTTCTTTTTAAGTTCATCAAGGTTCGATGATTTTGTCAGATAAGCGTCTGCAGTCCATGTCATAAAATTACTTTTATAATTTGAATAGGCTGTATAAATAATTACCGGAATTTTTTTTTCTCTCGAAGCAACTTTCCCGAGTGCCTGAATTCCATCCATTTCCGGCATACTGATATCCATCATAATAAGGTCAATTTCTTCACTTTCAATAATTTTTAAAGCTTCGGAACCATTCGCAGCCTTGGATACTTCATATCCTTCATCAATAAGCTCTTCCTCATAGAGATCTCTCAACATCTCTTCATCTTCAACAATCAGTATTTTCGGCATATCAATTGCACCGGAGCTCCATAATTTTATTTGCAAAGAGTTTATAATAATATAATATAATATAATATAAAAATTCAATGACATAACAAGTCTTTATTTTTAAAATTATTCAGTAAATCAAGTTTTTTTTCTCACCCCGCCCCCTCTTTTTCATTTTAAATGAAAGAGAGAGGGGTGAGTTTGAAAAGTCCATTTTAAAGAAAATAAAGATCTTGACTTTGCTTAAAATAGATGAAAACAAAACACTATATGAATAAGAAAAACCTGAACCCGCTATATATACTAATCTGTTTACTGTTATTTTCCTGTTCCCGTGATTTTCCGGTTTACCATGCGGAGAAGGGGATTCTTGACCTTTCCCGGGCAGGTCTGGACCGTAACTATGCTCTTGATGGGGAATGGGAGTTTTACTGGAATAAACTCTATACCCCCTCCGATTTTACCCGAGGCAATAATCTTGACAATCCAGTTTTTGTTACAGTTCCTTCTATATGGAATGATATTGAACATCCCATGGCGCCGCTTCCGGGTAATGGCTATGCAACTTACCGTCTTAAGATAATTGTATCAGGAGATTCCCCGTTTATCGGATTAAAGCTTCTAGATGCGGCAACGGCTTATAAACTGTGGGTAAATGGAGAACTTCTCTCTGAAAACGGCAAAGTCTCTACGGAGAGAGGTATTCCTCAGTATCTTCCTCGAACAGTTTTTTTTCATAATCCGGCTGATGAAAGCAGCAATAAAGGGATCGTTGATATTGTTGTACAGGTTTCAAATTTTCATCATAAAAAAGGGGGCTTGTGGGAGAGTATTTATCTCGGCCCTGAAGTTTTAATTAAAACTGAACGTGAACGTAACACACAGCTTGCTTTCCTCGTCCTGGGTGTTATATTAATTATGATGCTGTATCATTTGGGAATTTTTTTTCTCAGGCCCGGTGAAAAATCCGCACTGGTTTTTTCAATTTTAACCATGTCTATGGGGATGCGTTCAATGGTTATGGGGGAGAGATTTCTGGCAGCATGGTTCCCTTCTATCAACTGGGAGCTGTTCAGTAAAATCGAATATCTCTCATCCTACGGAATGATACCTTTGATTGTTCTTTTTTTCTATACAGTATTCCCTTCCGAAATGAAAAAAAGAATAATGATTCCAATTATCTCCATAGCTCTAATAATTTCAATGCTGATAATTTTTCTTCCTCTTAAATACTACAGTGAAGGGAAAATTTTCTATGATCTTTTTATACTCCTGGGCGGACTTCTTATATTGGTGGTGCTTTCAATTGCAATTTACCGGAAACGTAACGGTGCCATAGTCGCATTTATCGGAATGGCTGTACTCTATCTTACGGGAATTAATGATATCCTTTATAACAGTCAGGTTATCAATACCATGAATACGGCATCATATGGACTTGTTTTTTATATATTATCCCAGTCATATCTTTTGGCTCATCGGTTTACCATGGCATTTGAAACAGCTGAAACTTTATCTGATGAACTGAAGCAGGCGAACCGGCAGCTTATTGCTATGGATCGGCTGAAAGATGAATTTCTGGCCAACACATCTCATGAATTGCGGACTCCTCTTAACGGAATCATTGGTCTTTCCGAATCGATGGGGGATGGTTCAATGGGAGAGTTGAGCGATTCCCATAAATATAACCTCAAATTGATAGAGTCGAGTGCTCGAAGACTTTCGAATCTGGTTAATGATATTCTCGATTTTGCAAAAATGAAAAACAGCGATATCGAAATAATGCGGCAGTCAATCGACATCTATTCGATGGTTGATCATGTACTTATACTGTCACGGACTTTAACAGGTACAAGACCTATAACCCTTTTTAATCGTATCGATTATAATCTCCCACCGGCTCTTGGTGATGAAAACCGGATTCAGCAGATACTCTATAATCTCGTAGGTAACGCGATAAAGTTTACAAAAGAGGGGGCTGTCGAAATCTTTGCGGAGATTATACAGGAGAGAGAGAGGGAGATGATCAGTATCACTGTGAAAGACTCAGGGATAGGAATCCCTCAGGATAAACATGAAATTATTTTCAACTCTTTTGAACAGGGTGATGGTTCTACTGAACGGGAATATGGCGGGACCGGACTTGGACTGGCAATAACCAGAAAACTGGTTGAGCTGCACGGCGGAACAATAAGTGTCGTATCCGAAATTGGAAAGGGTTCTTCGTTTAATTTTACAATACCTGTTTCGAAACATCACGAGGTTAATACACAGCGAGTTGTTTCAAAACTTGAATATGATCTTGATAATATAAATTTTAACCGGTCGGTAGTTGGTGAAGATTATGAAAAAAATAATGAGCTCTCATCTTTTAACATATTGATTGTTGATGATGATCCTGTAAATCTTCAGGTATTACGAAATCATTTTATGCCGTTAAAATATAATGTGATTGAAGCTTCAAATGGAATTGAAGCCCTTGATATGATAATTGAAAAGGGTAAACCTGATCTTGTCCTTCTCGATGTGATGATGCCCCGGCTCTCGGGATATGAAGTATGCAGAGAGATCCGTAAAAAATATAATCCTAATGAGCTCCCGGTAATTATGCTGACGGCAAAGAGGCTGATCAACGATCTTATTCAGGGATTCGAATCCGGTGCGAATGATTATCTTGTAAAACCATTTGATAAACGCGAACTGCTTGCCAGGGTAAATACCATGCTCCGGCTGAAACAGGCGATGCAGGATCATAAAGAACTTGTTCTTATGGAACAGGAACTTGATATTGCAATGAAAGTTCAGAAAGGTGTACTTACAGACAAATCGTTTTACTCTTCACTTGAGAATTTCATCATTGAAGTATCGTATATTCCCCATAACAAAAAAGTCGGCGGAGATTATTATAATGTTGAAGTTCTGGATAACGGAGACGTATCTGTTATGGTCGCCGATGCCACCGGTCACGGTATTCAGGCTGCACTTTTCACCATGCAGATAGACATTGTAAATAATCAGAGCCTGAAACTTATCGAGCCCGATAAGCGTCTTTATTATATTAATAATTTCTCATATCACAACTTGAAGGGAAAGAATATCTTTACATCTTTCCTCTGCAACATTACATCAGAAGAGATCGTCTATGCATCAGCCGGACATCCCGATCAGATACTTCTGCATCATGATACGGGTGAAGTAGAGCTTCTTAACAAGCCGGGACGTCTTATCGGGTTTATCGATGATTCCAGATATGAACCGGGCCGCATCTCATTTAAACCGGGAGACATTCTGATTCTTTTTACAGATGGAATTATAGAAGAGACCGATTCTAAAAATGTTGAGTTCGGCTATGCAAGACTGATTCCATTGCTCAAAAAACTCGTTAAAAATAACTATCATAAAAAACCTCTTGAACAGTTTAATCGCCAGATTATACAGGCTGTCACCGAACATAGCGAATCTTCCGATTATGACGATGATTTTACTCTTGTAACAATTCAGAAAAGAATTTAATAAATTGACCTGAGTCATTTTAACTTTTTTTTATAGATGATACTTATCTTATATATAATTAAACTATTATTGAAACGTATTAATAATAAAGGAGAGTAGAAAAATGCAGGAATTAATTAAAAACGTAGAGAAAGCGAAAAGTATAGATCTGGATAGTCTTGTAAGTTGTAAAGAGGGACAGATCGAAACTGTTACATTAGCACAAAAAAAAGGGGTAGGGTTAACCGCACTGGCATTCGGAAAAGGTGAAGGGGTCGGTCCTCACTCAGCAAAAGGAGATGCTTTAATATATATCCATCACGGAATAGCAACGGTTAAAATTGGAGATGAAGTAATAGAGGCTGTTAAAGGTCAGTTCGTTGTTATGCCAGCTAATATTCCCCATCAGGTAACAGCAAAGGAAGATATGAAGATGCTTCTGATAGTTGTTAAAGAGGAGTAAGAATGAAATTTTTAAGAAATATAAATCCCTATGAGCCTGTTGCTATGACTGATATGATTCAGCATACCGGGAGCAAAATAGCAAGCAAGGCACTGATCGATAATGACAATACGGAGATACGTTTTTTCTCGTATGCAAAGGGTGAGAGTATTGATAAAGAGTATTATGGTATGGAAACACTGTTTGTCATGATTGAAGGGAGTGCTAAAATCCAGTATAAAGATTCGGACGAAGTGATAGTGAATGCTGGTGATGTTATTGCTCTTGAGTCTGGAATTGAATATGGAGTAGAGGCTTTGACGGATGTGAAGCTTTTTAATATACTTGTTAAGGCATGATGTGTGCAGGTTTATGGTCAGGTCAATGTTGCGTGATTTTTTCAAATGTTTCATAATTTTAGTTTTGTAGAGACGTTGCATGAAACGTCTCTACGGTATGTGTTATATAATATTTGAAATAAAAAAAGCTCTGATATAATCAGAGCTTTTTTTAAAATTCGGGGCGAGAGGATTCGAACCTCCGACCACTTGAACCCCATTCAGTAAAGGCTGTAATACGGAGTTGAGTTGTGTTGTACGAGTTTTATGTTGCGTTTAACCCCTGATATATTCAGGACTTACAAGAAGCCAAGCAGATGTATAGTAGGGATACGTTGTATTATATTGTGTTATTTATAAAAGTTGTCCAACATATGCCCAACGAAAAACGTTAGTCGTTATGCGGTAATTTTCTTGGCCTGCTCATTCCGGAATAATTAGGAAAGAGTGTACAAACATTGCATAGTTATTTTAAAAAATTAGTTCCCATTTTAAAGGGGTGTCATGAATTAAAATAATTAATATTAATTATTTTATATTTTAAATGTGCGGATGGTAGAAAGAGTTAATTATTCAATCATTTAGACTTTTATTGGCGATGATCAACTTAACGGGTTAAGTGAATACACTTTCCCAAAATTCTTCATCATATTCGTCATCTAAGGGTACATGATCATCATCTGAATTATATCCGCATTGTTGATAGAATTCATAATCAATACCATTAAATCGTTTTGATATCCCAGAATCATTTGTTATAAAATAAATATCTTTATGGTTATTATTCTGTTCTCTAACAACTTTAATTTTACCGTAATTTTCCAGTTTCTTTAAAATTCTAAGCTCGTTAAGCTTAGATGTTAGTTTTGAAATCATATCATCAATTGATTTAGAATTGCTTGTAAGATTTTTATTAGACCATTTTATTACGAACTTTGGTTTCTCAATCTGTCTAATAAAATCCC
>JBBRFT010000114.1:0-10387 GCA_038241375.1 Spirochaetota bacterium | reverse complement strand
CAGTGAGCTTATGCTTGCCTATGTAATCAAAAACAGACAGATGTTAAACAAAAAAATGGACAGGATTCACTGCATACAGGAGGTATCAGAGATTTTCAACATTAAGGAGAGCACCGAAGTTACAGAGTATTTAAACAAGGCAGCCGAAATATTAATATCCAAAAATGAAACGGTGTCTGAAGCAGGCTTAAAAGATGAAAAATCTCTGGAGATTGTTAATGCAATAATCGAAAAAGGTTGCATAATCCAGTCAGAAAACCTGATAGAGTTGTTCCCATCCAAAGACCATGAAAAGAAAATAAACGAGATGATCGAAAAAGGTTATCTGATAATTTTCAATATAATAAATGACAAACCGTATGTTTACCTGGGGTTGAGTGAAAAAATTCTTTTACAGGGTGCCGCATCTTATAAGAAAAAAAATCTCTCCGAATCCATAAATGTCTGCAATAATTTCAAAGCGGCTACGAATATTCTTAAAGCATATGACATCATTTCTTCTTCGGGTCTCTTTTTAACCAAACAGAGCAAGTTCAGGAAGATAGATTTAAAAAAAATATCCGAAACCATGCTGGAAGTATCGCTTGCCGACGGGAAAACTCTCATTGATGAAGAGAGAGCTTTTACTGCAATGCAGATGCTCAATCTCCTCAAATGTCTAAGGCTCGATAGAGATATAGGGATCATCAGTATTAAGAACATAGCTGAAAAGATTGAAGACCCTGTATTGATTATTAAGAATGTCCTTTTGAAAATTCATGATGGCATAAGACCGGGCGAAGAATTCATGGGGGAGATTCCCATACCCCACTATTCGGGAATGAAGAGTATTCTTTCGATATTAATGAGTGTCAAACTGATTGATTACGATTATCTTAAGCTTATATTCCTAACACTATCCACAGCATCACACTTTAAAAAATTAGAGAGTGATTTCGAAAACTTCATAATAAGCTCTGAAGAGCTTTTTGAACAGTCGCTGAACTTTCTGACAATATGCGGCATTTGTGAAACAGTAAACGGAAAGATTACCCTGTCGGAACCGGGGAAAAAGATAAACGCACTTCTCCAGAATAAGAAATACCATAAAGAAATAGAGATAAAAAAGTGTATTTATATCAGTCCCGACTTTACACTGATGATACCCCACATGGATATAGATCCGATTTCCCTCTATACTATAATGGCTTTTACAGAAATTTCAAAGGAAGATGTTGTTATAGAAGCGGCAATAACTAAAATTTCAATAATTAATGCCAGAAAACGGGGAATGAATATCGATAAATTTATTCAGACTCTTAAAAAATACGCAAAGAATGAAATTCCACAGAATCTTGAATTCCTCCTCGATGACTGGACAAAGCAGACCATCAGCATTAACATATCCAGACCGATTCTGCTCCACACAAGTCACGGTAGTTTTATAGATGAAATATTATACAGTTCATCGTCAAAAACTATAATGACCAGAATATCTGAAAACTATGCTATTCTCGATAAAGATTCAATTGATGTTGTAGTAAAATTTTCGAAAAAATTCGATGCAGTCATTACTATATTCGAAGAGAACGATTAATCAGCGGTAACCTTTATTTTTAATGGAAAATTCCAGTTCATAAACTCCTGAAGAGCTTTGATGGTTTTATCCTGTACAAAATAAAGTTTACCGTTAAGCTTTACAAGTCCGCCTTTGTAGTAGGTATGCTTCATTTGATGGTCTATCCATCCAATCAGTTCAACTTTTTTCCAGTTATCTACTTGTCTTAAAACAGGGAGTTTCCGAAGATGGAGCTCCTTCATTGCCCCATCTTTAA
This sequence comes from Spirochaetota bacterium, assembly GCA_038241375.1. Taxonomy (GTDB): domain Bacteria; phylum Spirochaetota; class UBA4802; order UBA4802; family UBA5550; genus WRGT01. The sequence continues at coordinate 8,573 of JBBRFT010000114.1, read as the reverse complement.
CTGAATCTGCTAATATTCTTTCCCATTCCATCAAAAACTCACTTATCTATTATTATTTAAATTTACTTTGCGGATTTCCCGCTGTCTGAACATCCGGTCATAAGAGTTACGATTTTACCCTCAAGAACCCTCTTCTCATCTTTAAGTCTTTTAAGCTCAGTATGAAGCCCTATGGCTTCGGTCCTGCTTAACTCTTCGACATTTTCACGGGCATCCATAATTTTTTTTGTTTCAACCAATTCCCGCGAGGAGTATTCTATCAAAGACTCCTGTGCTTCAATGATTCTGTTGGCGTTAATAAGCTCCTCTCTGCGTAGTTCATCAAGCATCTCTTCTGCTTTAATACGGTCTTTAAGAGCAATAAACTCATTATTTCTGTAAAGAGCAATATTTCTGATAGAGTCGTTAAGACTAAGATGCTCTTCCATGAGTTTTTTCTCGAAGTCCAGAATTTTAATAAAAATCTCTTTTTCTGTCCCTTCGTCATACATATCCTTTCTTTTAATATTAAGCATGCATTCAATAACATCAATACGGGATTCAGACTCATCGGAAACCAGCTTCATAAGATGTCTGTATTTTTCAACAAGGAGAGTTTTCTCCAGGAGCAGAAGAAAACTTCTTTCATCAACAGGTTTTATGATAAATTCGAGATTAAGAAGATGAACCGCATTGAAAAAGACACCTTCGATATCCTTATTTTCAGTAATTATCAGTTTAATAATATTCTGCACGGAATTGATTTCTGAAAGATGCTTTATCAGTTCTTCAGGTTTCTTTTTAATCATATCAAAAATAAGAACGCAATAATCAGTTTTACATGAAGAGACTTTTTCAACATCGGCAAAATCACATACGGTTACAGAAACACCCATCTGCCCTACTCTTGCGGCAAGGCTTTCACCATCTTTGTTATCAGTGAAATATAATATCTCAATTTTGTTCATATATCCAAACCTTTATCGTTCCTTATTATTTTTTTATATTTCCTTTAATTACAACTCTTTTTTTAAAAAGAAGAATCAAAAACAGGTAACTGCTCAAATACCAGTGGTAAAATTATTCTCCGCCGCGCCAAAGGCGCGGCGGAGATAAAACACCACAGGTATTTGAATAGTCACTAACCCCGCCGCCTTTGGCGGCGGGGAAATAATCCGCAAGTAAGTGCTTAATTTGATATAATTACAACTTACTTATGAGATACAAAAACAGGGAGTACCTAAAATATACAAATTAGACCTTTTTTCAATGACCTTAATAGTTTAATTTGTTTACTCATTAACACATGTTTCTTTAAAAAAAAGTAAAATAAATATTCAAATTTATAATTATCATATTTTAATCCGAATATTTGATAAAAAAAAGTGAATTTTAAACTGCAGTAAATCAACAGATTCTAAATTATGTTCAATTATTGCGTTAAAAAAAAGTTGTCAGAATCTGCCTGTGTTAAGACTTGTCCCGAAAATAAGAATACCAAATGAGGAACAGTTTTGAAACACGTAAGTTTTGCCTTTGTTACAATTTTAACCATAATTCTCCTGCTCGGCTACAATAAACAATTATTCTCCACAGGATTTTTTAACCTTTTTTTAGAAAACAGGTTTTCTGAAGCCGGAATGGAGAGAGTTAAACAGTTTGACCCCGATAAGCATACTCTATACCTGGCGGGACTTGAAAATAAAGAACTCTTTGAATCTATTGAGGACTTATCTCTATGCAGAAATGAAGAAGTACGAAAATATATCTATCTCTACCTTACATCGGGCAGAGAATATCTTGTTAAATCAATTGAAAGATCTTACATTTACATAGATATAATCAATGAAGTTATGAAAAAAAATCCGGATATCCCTTCGGAGATAGCACTCATCCCTCTACTTGAAAGCGGCTTTGATCCTCTTGCGGTTTCCAGAAGCAATGCCGTCGGTTTATGGCAGTTCGTCGCAGGAACTGCGGCTCACTTTGATCTTAAAAAGAACAAATGGGTTGAGGAGAGGCGTGATATTGAAAAATCTACCGAAGCAGCGATAAGACACCTTCGCTACCTGCATGAACTTATGGGCTCGTGGGATCTGGCGCTTGCCGCATATAACGGGGGCCAGGGACAGGTGAAGCGGGCACTGGATAAATCGGGTTCAAAAGATATATGGGAGCTGATTGAGTCAGGGAAACTCACAAGGGAGACTTCAGAATATGTTCCGAGATACGCTGCTCTTGTAATAATTTACAATCATCAGAGATTATTCCGGATCGAAAAAGAGATAAACATTCCTAAAGTCGAAAAGACAGAAATTGTAAAGCTTAACTACCAGATGAATATAAGTCAGCTTTCAGAAAAATGCGGAATTGACATCACTGAAATAAAAAAATACAACCCGGAACTTAACAGCAGCCTTACACCCCCGACATCTGAAAATTATACTCTTCGATTAACAGAAGATTCAGCAAAAAAATTCAATTTAAACATGAGGGGATCATACATCGGTATGATCACACATCATCAGAATTATATTCTTGAACAACTCCCCAAAGATTTGTGAGATATATTTTTTTCGAGGGACATTTAAGTGTATTTTTTGAGAATAATGTCAGTGATGCTTGAATACACTCTTGCTCTCTTTAATCAGAGAAAAATTGTAATGATTATTTCTGACAACAATAAACAGATAGCGAGGGAGTTATTTGAAAAACTTAAACCTGGATCTACCTTTTAAAAAGGGAGTGAAAGCTATTACGACAAAGAGAGAGATATTATTTTTTTACTCATTACCTTTCTTCTTTTTTGAACTTTCTATACCCGAAACTTTTTTTGCATTGAATGGGCTCACTACTTTTTTCCTGTTTTAGATTCGAGTTCTTTCAATGCTTTTCAGACGTTGATTTATCCAGTTTTCAGAGTAGCCCAGTTTAAGATATTGCTCCAATGCCCGGTCAATACTCAGCTCGGGATCTTGCATTTCGTCTAAACGTTCACTCGCTATTTGTGCAAGCCACAGTTTAAAAGGCTCTGCCTTGGGCGATGGAATAGATTGTATTAAACGAAAAACATCTTCTGTTTCCAGACAGTCTGTTGCATACTTTTTACCGTCAGACGCTGTAAATTTCAGTTGTACGATTTTATCGTACAACTCACTTCCTTCATTATTAAGATGATGCAGTTCCATATCCCTTTCTTTCAGACGCTTGTTATTGATACTGTACCCATCAACCCAAAATTCTTTAAGTCTTTTGCTTGCCCACTGCCGGAATTGAATACCTCTTTTTGAATTTACCCTATAGCCGACAGATATAATTACGTCAAGATTGTAATACAAACGTTCCCTTTCAACCTCTCTTTTACCCTCTTTTTGAACTGTTCGGAAATTCCGAACAGTTCAAATTTCCTCCAGCTCTTTTGATCGGAAAATATGCTTTATATGTTCACTGATATTGGCTTTGCTGGAATCAAAAAGAGTGACAATTTGAGACTGTGTTAGCCATACCGTATCATCTTCAATACAGACATCTACTTGTGCTTGATTTTCTTCATTTTGATAAATAACTATTTCACTCATTTCTTAACCCGTTTGTGTTCAAATAATTGTCTGGTTTCTTTTTTACTCCTCGAAATCCTCGTTTTCAGTTCCAACAACATCGGGCTTCTTGTTCTTTTGAAAAAGCCACACCTGCAAACTATGATTCTGTGCAGCACTCACCTGGCCGCTGGCCACCCTCAACACAAAGAGAGGTTGGCCAGGATTTGATATTATTTTTTATCAATTTTTCTTATACTATCATTGTATATTAAAATTTTAATCTGGTGGATTGCTATTTTGTTAAGCTTTATAAGTCTTTCACTTTGAGGTATTCCATCATTTATAAAAAGGGCGTTGAGATTTTCCAGATTGGAAAGACATACAAGCTGCGACATATCGGCGTAATCTCGTATATTACCTTTTTGACCGGCATTTTCATCCCGCCACATTTTTGCTGTTTTGCCGAAGAGTGCCATATTGAGAACATCCGCCTCTGTTGCGTAAATCAGATTAATTTGTGGTTTTGATAATTCAGCCGGTATTAGATTTTCTTTGATTGCGCTTGTATGGATATGATAATTTATTTTTGTAAGATTACGGCGAATATCCCAACCGAGCAGTTTAAGTTCTTCATCTTTCAGCCGTTGAAATTCTTTGATAAGATATAGTTTGAATTTTGGTGAAATCCATGAAGCAAATTCAAAGGCAATATCTTTATAGGCATATGTACCACCATATCTTCCTGCTTTGGCGATTATTCCCCTGGAATTAGTTTTCTCAACCCATTGTTTTACAGAAAGTGCAAACCGGTTTAATCCCGCCTGATTTTTAATTCCCTCGAATTCGGGGGAATTAAAATCGGGATTATACATCTCTTCCCATATACCTAAAAATTCTATTGTGTTTTTATTTCTGAGCCATTTTTCAATAAGAGACAACCCGTTATCTATATCTTTAACCATATCAGTAAGTGATATATAGTCTTCGTCATTTTTTGAGATAACTGTTATTTCTTTGCCCTCAACATCTATTTTCACAGACATCTGATTTCCTCCGGAAGATTCTAAACCCATCGAATTCGATGGGTTTAATTAGGGCGAATTCGCCTTAATTAACTTTCTGTCTTATTATTTACCGCCAACGCTGATATCACGGATGGAAGATTGTGAATCAAAATGATTTGCACCCCCACTTCCGTCGGAGCGCACGTACACCTGAAGCCGATTTCTTAAATTAACTTTCAGCTACATTTTCAAAAGTATTTCTATAATCCTGTGAACTAATGACAGTATCATAAAGACCTATATCTTCCCCTTCATGTTTATTAATTCCAATGTACTCTAAACTGGCATCTTCATATCGTTTGAATCCAAATACAGCCTGGTTCATATGACCTGAATTAAAAACGCCAAGACTCACTAATAATTCAAAGTCTTTAATCGATAAACCTGTTACTTTTTTGAAAAGACCAGGTTCTAATTTTGTGATTACATCTTTCAAACTTCTTTCTCTAAAGTCTGTTAAGTACATGAATACTGGAATACGGGTTGCAAACTTGATTAACTTATCCTGTATTTGCTTTCTAAGGCTTTTGAATTCCTTTTCTTGTTCTGTTAATTCTTGCTTTTGTTTTTTTGTGAGTTCTTTGTCGTTAGCTTCTTTCTTTATTTTTTTGACTGCTTCCGATTTATTGATTATGGTTTCAATGTCCTGATTCAAATTTCTGAAACCTTCAATATTCATTAATGCCTTCATCGCTTCTTCGTTGGCCATTAAACGGGCAAGTGTATTGTTGTCCACATTTACAAGTAATGCGCTTTCCCAACGTCTGGCTAAAAGAGTTGCAGTAGTGCCGCTCATTGCCATATCCAAAATACCTGCTGCATCTACTTCTTTCATCGAACTGCCGTCATAAGCCAATACCGGCAAAAAGTTTATAAACTCGGCAACTTTTGCTTCGGGATTCGTTTCGTTTACGTTCAAACGGCAACTGTAATCTGCAATTTGTCTTAATGCCCTATCGGGTGCAAAGTCAAAGACGTAACATTCTTCTTTTAGAATTTCTTCTTTGTTAGGTGATTTGCTATCAGGGTTTTTGATTACCCAGGGTGTTTGAACACGAAATGCTGCTTGAAAATACGTTTCAGGACTGGAAGAATTGCGTAACATAAAAATTCCTGTCCAGGGTTTTACCGATACACCTGTGGTGAGTTTACCACACGACAGCGTAATAGTTTTTGATTCCAAAGGATTGTCGGTCATTGCATCTAAAACTGGAGGCAATGCTTCTATACCAATACCTGCCTGTGTTCCTGCGGCAACTACTACTTTATAGTTATTGTAAAAAGTATTTTGTCGCTTTTCTAACAAACTTGCCATTGCGTTACATGCTGCAACAGTTGGCAAAAACCAGAATGTATGATTTAGCACTTTGAGCAATGGAGCATGCGAAAACGGCAGAGGCGGCTTTTTTGCACCCATCTTTAAATTATCAACGGTGGTTTCGCTGAACGAACCCCGAATAAGGTCGAGCCATTTTTGAACTTCATCTTCGTATTTGAAACGAGCTTTGCGTCCTTCGCCTTCGGCGGAAAAGAATATGTTTAAATCAAATCCGTCAAACTCGCCCTGCATTGCAATTTGGCGAATGGAATCGGGCAATTGGTAGGTAAGCATTACCATTCTCGGCAAGGCTGCATAAGGATTGTTTTCACCATTCCAATTTTCTTTGGCTCTTTGTTCATCTGAATATGTCCAATTGAAAATTTGTTCTTCGATAAATTCGCCTGAACTAATTGCCCGAAAAGGAGTGCCCGATAAATACAGGTAATGATTAGTGCTTATTGGGATAATCTTCTCTAAGTGCTCAACCTTATCTTCCTCGGCAAATCCTTCCTTTTCAATTTTTTTAAATTCTTCAATTTCTTTTTCCGCTTCTAAATCTTTACCAAATAAATCTTTTGCGTTTTCCCGCCAGGCGCCGTAGTGATACTCGTCAAAAATGATACAGTCCCAAACGGTGCTGTGTACCCATTCGTTTTTTGCTTTTATACCGCCGGTATTGGTATTCTTACCTAAGAAATCCTGAAACGAACCAAAACAAACCAATGGTTTTTTAGCATCAATATCCCGGCTGGATAATTCATCCGCGTGTTTAGAAATAAATTGCCAACCTTTAAAATCAACATGGGATAATAAATCTTCTTTCCAGGCATCTTCAACGGCAGGTTTAAACGTAAGCACTAATACTTTTTTCCAACCCATTTTTTTTGCCAATTGATAACTGGCAAATGTTTTTCCGAAACGCATTTTAGCGTTCCATAAAAAGTGTGGCGTTCTGTCTTTATTCTCTTTTTTAAAACTCTTGAAATAATCAATAGATTTATTTACGGCTTCTTCCTGTTCGGGTCGCATACCAAATGTTAATACACGATTTTCTTCCGTTTTCTCGCCTGTTTTTATTTGATGAATGGCTCTTCGTAAATCATTTAGGGTGCATTTATACCATTCCCCGCTTGCGTTCACTACTTTCCATTCCCTTAACAGCCGGTGTACATCATGGTCGGTAAAAGAACTGCCATCACGTTTCATTGCCGATTCTTCAAATACTATTTTGTGCTGAATGGCAGCAGTTCCTAATTGTTCCTTTATACGTGTTTGAGCATCCCGGTCGGTAAATCCGATTTTGAGTAAACCTGTATGAGTAGATACTCCAACTAATTCATAGGCATAAATTGTAGGATTAGTGGACGGTCGAGGCGGGAAGAATTCTTTTTTACTCATCATTTTTCTTCTTTTTTGAACTTTCTATACCCAATACTTTTTTTGCACTCTGCGGGCTTACTACTTTTTTTCCCGTTTTTGATTCGAGTTCTTTCAATGCTACTTTAGCTACATTACCGCCTTGTTTTGCCACCTTCTTACTCTCTTCAAAATCTTTAGGTTCTATAGCTGCTGATATATCTCTGGTGGATGCTTCTGCCAGCATATTTAATATGAGTTCAGTATTGGTCATATTATCCCGCAGGTTTTCTTTTTTTAGTCCTTTAAATACTTTGTACTCTTTAGTGGTTTTACCTGCCCATGCTTTTGTAACGATGTCGGTAAGGGTGGCAAATTGTTGCCCTTCTTTTAGCCCCCGGTTCTTCCATTCATCGGTTAGATCTTTGCGTATTTCAATGCTTTTCAGACGTTGGTTTATCCAACTTTCTGAATAGCCTAATTTTAAGTATTGCTCCAATGCCCGGTCAATACTTAACTCGGGGTCTTGCATTTCATCTAAACGTTCACTCGCTACTTGTGCCAGCCATAGTTTAAATGGCTCTGCTTTGGGCGATGGAATAGATTGAATTAAACGGAATAGCTGTTCGGTATCGGCCACATCAGTTTTGTATAATTTACCGTCGGTTGATTTCATTTTCAGTTGTCCGATTTTTTCGGACAACTCACTGCCTTCTTTTTTTAGTTTGGATTTCAAGTCGCTCCAATATTTTCTTGGTCTGTCGGTATTGGTAAGTATTTCTATAACATCAATGATAGAAATATACCATTTCTCCTGCTCTGCATCCCAGACAGTGCGTACCTGCCTGTCTTCAAATAACTGTATGGCTTCTTTTTTACTCATCTTCAAATCCATCTTGGTCATCATTGTCATTTTGTGATAAATCCATTGGGCGTATCATGCTTTCAATAAAAGCGATTTCTTCTTTTGTTAAACCGTATTTTGCATAGAGTTTTTCATCTGTCCAAGACTCGGTAAAGTCTTGAAGTGGGACAAATTGATAAACCTTTTTCATTGCATTTTGTGTATTTTTTATAAGTGAAACAAGAAAATGAAAAAATTTGGTTTGAGTATAAGCAATAATAACATCAGCTTTTTTCTTGTTGGCAAAAGGTCCAATCACTAAATAAGTTTCTGTGCAACAAGAATTTGGAACAATGATAAATGGATTAAGCCAATCTTTATCCATGCTACCTATACCCCAAGCTTTTGGAATTAAAATTTTATATTCATCAATCCATTTTATATTCTTTTGAATATTCTCCTTTTTAATA
>JBBRFT010000113.1:0-10967 GCA_038241375.1 Spirochaetota bacterium | reverse complement strand
ATATGAAGCCAGTTGTTCTGCTTGCACAGGTAAAAGAATTACAAAATTACATCAAAGAGATCAAAGATATTGATAAAAATAATCTCGTAGAAATGAGTAAAAAACTCGTCAAAATTCAGACTGAAATCAATGAAAATCTCGAAAAAATCTGATCATTTTTTTTGCCTTTTTCATCCCGTTTTGTTAAAAAAAACATTTAACAAAACCGCCATTTTGTTAAAAAACCGCCCGGGATGATGTATTATCGTGTTATTATCGTATCGGGTTTATCGTGATTTCAGTTTAATTATGGTTCTTTTTTGAATAAATATTTAATCGATTTTTTACTCATATATTGCTCAATTATTAGATAGAATTGGATCAAAGTGAATGAAATAAAATGAAATATACCGTTAAAAAACTTCCATTATTTTTATCACAAAAAGAGATCGAAAATCTAATCAGTGGTGTGCGAAAAGATAAGCATAAACTCGGATTATATCTCATGTCTCATGGTGGTTTGCGTGTATCTGAAATGTGTACTTTGAAGGTTGCAGACATTCACCTGCAGCGGGGTTTCATGATGATTACCGGCAAGGGAAATAAGCAGCGTGTAGTTCCTATAAATGCAACTCTCCAAAAGATGATTGAATCTTATCTCGCTAAATACAGCTACAAGTTAAATCCAGAATCCTTTATTCTCGGTGGTACTCGTGTTTCCTGGCATTATGTTGTAAAAAAATATTCTGAACTGAATCTCTCCAGAAAAGATATTCACTGTCATACCCTCCGGCACTCCTTCGCAACTGGTCTTTATGAAAAGGATGTGCCTATTGAGCGGATCTCTCAAATCCTTGGTCATTCAAAAATCGATACAACATTAATATATTCACAGATCAGCGTTGAACAGAAGAAAGAAGCGGTAATGACTCTTGACGGTCCGAAAGGGCGTTTATTCACTTTAGCCCGTTCATTCAAAAAGAGAACAGATATAACTGTTAAAAGTTCTGGTGCGCTCATAGGTCGGGAAAAGGAATCTGAGCAGATAAACAATTATATCAAAGATAAAATATCTGTCATCATTTCCGGTTCAAAGGGGTGTGGTAAATCAGCGATCCTCCGGAATATCCCGGAATCAATTCTAATAGATGAATATAAAAAGAAACAGACTCTTGTTAAAATAATCCTCGCTGGTAGAGAATCTGTTCCTGCAGGTAGCCCTGTCTATAAAGAAGCAGAAAAGCAATTGAAGAAACTCACCATCGAGGAACTTCTAGAAGAACTGAAAGATTTCAAAAAAACAATAATCTTCGACGACATCACCGGGCTATCAAAAACCGATAGATCAACAATATCAAAACTATCTGAATTGACTCCAGTTCTCGCCGCAAGCTCAAGAACTGCAGATCGGAAACTGTTCAAAACCTTTGTTGAAATCAAACCGTTAAAAAGACATCACACCAGGTTGATCTTATCTGAAATGGTGCAGATAACAGATCCCCGAAAGAAAGAACTAATGATTGATGATGTACTTCATCAGGCAGGTGATAATCTCAAAGAAGCAGAATATATCTCCAGGCAGATGACAATGGGTAAAACTCACGATGAAGTTATAACCGATGAAAGAACAGATAACCAGGTGTCAATCGCTCCTTTTCTATTACTTCTTGTACTCTTCTTTATGGCGTATGTTCTAAAGTCCTATGCTTCGGCAATGGTAGCTTTAAGCTATGCACTTCTTGTTGTTTTTAGAATGGTATTTTACAAATATATATTTATGCCAGCGAGTAAAAAATGATATTTCATAAAGTAACAAACACCCCTTCCCCATCTCTTTTGGGGAAGGTGCCCAACGGGCGGATGGGGAGAAAATGATCGCTACCACTCACTACGCATTTTCATATTTACTTTGTGCTGCAGCCGGTATTGAACCGGCAACTGCAGCAACAGCTTCATTGTTTGCATTACTCCCCGACATAGACCACCCGGAGAGTACAATCGGCCGTATTTTCTCACCTCTTGCAAAATCTATTCAGCGTAAATATGGCCATCGTACAGTTACCCATTCAATATTTGCTATTATGTTAATGGCTTTACTATTACTTCCCGTGGTACTAATTCCAAAGATAATCTTTGCCCCCTCCGGGGGTGCGGGGGCTTTGGGTCAGCTGAGTGGGGTCGTCAATCCCTGGGCACCATTCTATTTCGCCGCCCTCCTCTCATTCTCCAGTCATATCTTTATAGACCTGTTTAATAAATCGGGTGTCAGGTTATTTGCTCCGCTTTCACAGAAAGAATATATCTCTTTCAGAACTCCTCAATTCAGGGTTCTTGTTTCATCATTCCAGGAATATATTATTTTCTTCGTTATTATTTTCTTTGCTTTTACGGTTACAGGTGAAGGCTTTTCGGTTCACAAGGCTGTCCGCTCAGTAGGTAAAATGATCTATAAGAATTACGATAACGCGGTAAAAGATTACCAGGAGAACAGCGCTTATCTCTGCATGGCTCATATAGATTACTTTGATAATATTGAAAGGCGTATTGTCGTTGAAGATCTTCCTGTGCTTAATATGTATCCGGGGGAGGGTGTTTTCCTCAGGCATAACGAACGGCTTGTTATTTTAAAAGAAAATATAAACGAAATAACAGTAGATAAGACAGAAAAGAAAGTATCAGTCCGGAAACTCTCCGGCAGTGATCCCGCTGTCATCAAGGCTATTCCTGAAGGTTCATATCTCACTGGAACAATTGATATAAAAAACTATTTTCCGGAACTTAAATCAAACAGTTTTATCACGGTTGACAGAAGAACTGATGGGGCAACCTTTACTTTAAAGTGTGCTGCTCCCTGGGAGATATCACGGATCTTAAATCTTCATAATGAAATCGGTGTTGAGATAGAAAAACTTAAAAAACAGCTCTGTTCATATCAGATCGATCAGCTCCGGGGTGAGGAATCTACGCTTAAAAAAAGAGTTGATGTTCTGCGGATGAAGGGTCTATATAAGCATTATGGTTCCATTTCAAAGCTCTCTGCAGGGATTAAGAAGATTCAGTCGAAGGTCAGCTCGCTTGAGATGAAAGAGAATATGGGTGGCGATGCTCTGATCCGGGAGAAGATTGATCTGCTTACTAACGGGTTTCATTTCTGGTTTGATCTTGTAGTGTTTGAGATGTAAAGTTAGATTATATATGGTATAGTTCTCAATAAAATCGGAGTCCCCGATAATATTTATATCTACATCCCGGATATAGAAGGGAGAGTTTATAACCGCTTAAGTTTAATTAACGCTCCTAATATATTTTCAAATTATGATAAACTGTTGGAAGTTTTAAAAAGAGAACTTTCAATTAATTGACTTGTAACAGCGAAGATATCTGAACCTTTTGTTCATACTCAAAAAATATATATCCTTTATGGAAAAATTGAATTAAAGTATAATGGCCAAAAAAAAATCAGATCCCCGCACCCTATTTCCGGATAAAACATTCATTCCTGCCGAGGTCCGTGAAGGCGATGAATATTACGCAAATGGAATTTTTGAATTCAACATCACAAGGCTCATCGAACATATTAAAAGTAATCCCGGCTTGTTTATTCCGGAAACTCTAACAGTATCAGAAATTAATAATGATTTCTCCGTAATAAATGAGAAATATATGGGTTCAGTAATTCTAAAGGAACCGGTCATTCTGGCCGAGATCGCTCCCGGACGTTACAACCTTATTGACGGTAATCACAGAATGGAAAAAGCGGTAAGACTCGGCCTGCAATATATTGAGGCATATCGATTAAGCCCCGAACAGCATACAATATTTTTAACTACCCGGAAGGCTTATGATATATATATCAGTTACTGGAATGATAAATTATCAGAGTTGTAAACGATTTTCATTTTCGGTTTAATCTGGTTCTCTTTTAGATGTAAGTTTTGAAAGCAAAAGTCATTAATAGAATATGTCGAAAAAAAACGATTTTATCGACATAAAAGCTTGACGTGTCGATCCCTCCGACATATTTTAAACTTCAGTCGATAAATGGAGTTTATATAAACAGATGAAAAGAAAAACATCATGGAATCCGGAACAGCCCTATAATGATCTGCCGTCGCTTCCTCCGGCTATCGATCTCGAAACCAAAGTTGTTCTTAAAGCCTGCATAACGGCCCGTGCGGCACTTGCAGAATTGAAACAGGCAGCAAATCTTATACCTAACCAGAGTATGCTGATAAATAGTCTTCCGCTCCTTGAAGCCCAGGCAAGCTCTGAAATTGAAAATATAGTCACAACATCAGACCAACTTTTCCGATTTTCCGGTATAATTGAACAGGCAGATTTCGCGACAAAGGAAGCTCTCCGCTACCGCACTGCTCTCCTCGAAGGCTACAAGTCTCTGGATGTCAGGCCTCTCTGTACCGCGACTGCTGAAATAATCTGCAGTACCATCAAAGGGCGGGAGATGACTATCCGTAAAATTCCCGGTACCGCACTTGGAAACGAAAAGACAGGCAGCATTATATATACCCCCCCCGTTGGCGAAAGTGTAATTCGAAATCTTCTCTCCAACTGGGAAAAGTTTCTTCATGAATATCGTGATATTGATCCGCTTATCTGCATGGCAATAGCTCATTATCAGTTTGAAGCTATTCACCCCTTTACCGATGGTAATGGACGTACCGGCCGTATAATAAACTCTCTTTTTCTTATACAAGAGGGTCTCTTGACTCTACCTATCCTTTATCTCAGCCGGTATATTATTCGGAATAAAACAGATTATTATCGTCTTCTTCTTGATGTGACAACCAGTGACGTCTGGGATGAATGGATATTATATATTATCCGTGGTGTAGAGGAAACAGCCCTCTGGACAACATCTAAAATTTCGGCTATCCGGAATCTTCAGGAACATACTTCTGAATTTGTCAGGAGTGCACTCCCTAAGATATACAGCCGTGAACTGGTTGATCTTATTTTTGAGCAGCCTTATTGCCGAATATCAAATTTGGTAGAAAAGAACGTGGCTAAACGTCAGACAGCGAGTGAATATCTTAAAGCTTTGTGCGAAATAGACGTTTTGGTCGAGCAGACCGCAGGGCGGGAAAAACTTTTTATTCATCCGAAACTTTTGAATCTGCTTACAAGGGAAGAGAACGAGTTTATGATATACAAACTGGGTAAATAAATAGTTTATATCCTATTGATCAGCTTCGAGGCGAAGAATCATCTCTTAAAAAAAGAGTTGATGTTCTGCGAAAGAGAGGACTTTATAAATATTACGGTTCAATCTCAAAGCTCTCTGCAGGGATTAAGAATATTCAGTCGAAGATCAGTTCTCTTGAGATGAAAGAGAGTATGGGCGGCGATGCTGTGATCCGGGAGAAGATAGATCTGCTTACTAATGGGTTTCATTTCTGGTTTGATCTTGTGGTGTTTGAGATGTAATGTTCTAATTTTTTACATCAGTTTCTCTTCAATTGTATTTCATCAGTATTTAGATCCAATCCCCTCTTCTGAAAAAGAACTCTTTTTTTACAATTAATACTTGACGAAATAGAATAAATAGAATATATTGTCAAGTATAGAGAACAGTAAATAAAAGGGGATTTTATGAATAATTTCGGTCAGAGATTATTATCAGCAAGAAAAATGGCAGGTCTTTCACTTCAGGACCTTGCTGAAAAGATGAATATAGATATAACGAAACAGGCTCTCAGCCAGTATGAGAAAGGACAAACAAATCCATCGAGCAAAGTCGTAATATCGTTATCCAATGCACTGGATCTCCCTGTGGATTATTTCTTCAAGGTATCAGATGTTAAACTTGAAAATCTGGAATTCCGGAAGCGAAGCACTCTTTCGCAAAAAGAGATCGAAGCTGCCAGATTAAAAACAATGGATTACCTGGAGAAATATCTCGAAATCGAAGAACTCCTCAATGTTGAAAATAAATTTACCAATCCCTTTAAAAAAAACTTAATTCGTAATGAACAGGATATAGAAAAATATGCTAATGAACTTAGAGAAGTCTGGTCTCTCGGGCTTGATCCTATACCTGATGTTATAGCACTTTTAGAAGAGAATAAAATAAAAGTTTTTGAGATAAATGCTCCGGATGAATTTTCCGGTTTATCTTCCCACACGGATGGTGTGGCTGTTATTGTAGTTAATAAAACAGCAGATAATATAGTCCGTAAAAGATTTACCGCTCTTCATGAACTCGCCCACCTTATATTTAATTTTCCGGAAGATATGCCGGATAAAGAGATAGAGCATTTATGTTATTCTCTCGCCGGGGCATTTCTTTTTCCTGAATCAGTATTTAAAGAAGAACTAGGTAAAAAGCGTACATCAATTCTTTTAAATGAACTTATCCTTCTTGAAAACTATTATGGCATGTCAGTGCAGGCGATAATGTGGAGAGCTCATGATCTTCAGATGATATCAGATTCAAAATTTAAAGATTACAATATATGGCTTAATAAGTCAGGTAATAAAAAGAAAGAGTTAGGTAACTATCGCGGCGGTGAAACACCAATGAGATTTAAGCGTCTTGTATACAAAGCACTTTCAGAAGATATAATAACTAACAGCAAGGCAGCTGCTCTTCTGGGTAAGCCTCTCTCTGAACTGGAAGAGGAGCTTACACGTCTTATATGAAGCTTATAGTCACAGATGCCAATATTCTGATGTTTCTTAGTCGCCTGGAACTTATGGATAGTTTTGCCGGTATGGATTTTGAAATTCATACTACTGACTATATTCTTGATGAGTATTACAAAGGTGAGAAGAAAGATAAAAAGCTTAAACGCCTGGATAAATTTATAAGATCGGGTAAATTTGAAATTCATGAATATGGTTACGAAGAGATATTTTTAATTTCTCAGCAAAAAAAGGGGCTCTCCCCTTCCGACTGTTCGGTGTTTAAACTCTCTTCTGAATTGAACGCGGTTCTGCTTACAGGTGACAGGGCCTTAAAGATTTTCTCAGAGAAAAGCGGTATAAAGGTTCATGGTATTATCTGGCTGATTGATGAAATGCTTAGATATGATATAATGGATAAAGTCGAGTATAAAGAGAAACTGATTGAACTTAAAGGGTTAAGTCAAAGATTGCCGGTTGAAGAGATTGACCGGAGATTGAAATAGTGATGAAAAAATTAGTATTATCAGATTCAATTATTAAAATATTTTCATGGGAGTGTACAATATGGCTAAAAATGTAAAAGTTACAAAACAGAGTTCAACAGGTTTAAACACAGAGTTTTATGATACGAAGAAAAATAAAACTCTGAGTCGGGGTGCATTTGCTGATGCAATCGAAAAAGGTGATTATCCCGACTATCATCTAAAACATATGAAAACTGATACCGGAGTCAAAAGAATTCCAGCTTCAAACCCTGATAAAAGTGAAAATAATAATTTAGGATAAATGATATGCCAGGTAAATACGAACATCAAACTACTTCTGCCTTAATAGCATTATTTTTGGAAATAAGCCGTCAGGTTTAGATTAGTAAACAAGGCTTTAAAATTGATCCTGTAGAATCTATCGCAGGTCTGATTTTAGCTCCACTCGCTGGTGCTATTGGCGGTATTGCTCCCGATAAAATTGAACCCGCATTAGATCCAAATCACAGGGCATTTTATCACAGTATATCAAGCGGTACGGCAATTAGTCTTGGGTTATCAAAAATACCATTAAATACCGATAACAGAAATCTTAATTTATTAAACGTCTGTTTACGAAGCGGCGGTGTCGGGTATGTTACTCATCTGGTTCAGGACGCCGGTACACCTGCGGGTATATCATTAATATAAATTTTATTAAGGAGATTCTATGCATTATTATTCATTTGATACTGAAATTAGACGATACGTTTATGTCTTTATAACTCTGATTTCTTCATCTATTCCTACTATTTTTAAAGATTTAACGGTTTTTTGGCATCTACCTAATGGATGGAGTTTGTTAGCAACTTTCGGTACATGTTTTGCTTTGTTATATTTTCTTTTCGATCATTTAATTTGGAAGTTATTAAAGTATTTTAATTTAGTTTTGAATTTAAATGGTAATTGGATTGCTTCTGGCGAAAGCTCGTATCTATCGGATGGTACACCTCATAAATTCAGCATGAAAATTAAGATAAAGCAAACATTTACAAAAATTGAAATTCATACTGAAACTGAAAATTCAATATCAAGAAGTACAATGGCAAGTATTTCATTGGATCATGCATTCCCAATTTTCCGATATTCATTTGAAAATACTCCTATAAATAAATCAAATTCCGAGTTACAACGTCATCCGGGTTTAATTGAGTTGGTAATAAAGAAAGATCTTATGGAGGGTGATTACTTTTCTGGTAAACATCGTTTAAATTATGGCTCTCTTCGAGTGACAAGGATTTAGTTTTATGAGTATTAATAATAGATATGATAATTTGTTAAGAAGACGTGCTTCTTTAGAAGATCGTTCCCTTTATTATTTTTCTGAATCTTTTGAGAAAGAAAAAGGTGAGTATACAAAATATATACTAGGTGCTATGAAACCCGTTGAAGCAAAATATACAAAACGTCTCATTGAACAAGGCGATAGGGTAGAAAGTCAACTTGCTGGTAGATTGGATGTTGAATATTCTAATCTGGAATTTAGACGGCAAGGTTCAGTTTCCAACAACACTCATATTAAATATTATAGCGATGTTGATGTGCTAGTTGTTATTGATAAGTTTTAAACTTTAGCACCGCCTTTAATTCCTTCTAATCCATATAAAGGTGATCCGATTGATGATCTTCTTTCTTTAAGAAAAAAATGTAAAATAGAAATATCCAATGCTTTTCCAGCTGTAAAGGTTGACGATTCTGGTTCAACCGCTATTTCTATTGAAGGGGGGAGTTTAGCGTGTAAAGTTGATATTGTTCCTTCTAACTGGTATAACACGATTGCTTATTCTGAATCCGGTGAAGAGTATGTTCGTGGTATTCAGGTTCTTGATAAATATAAGAAGTTTCGGAATATAAATTATCCGTTTTTGTTTAACTATAGAATAATTGCATTTAATTCTAACAAGCAGGGCATACCAAATGCTCTTATAAGATTATTAAAAACTATTAAAGCTGATGCGGTCGCAGAAGGTGAAGAAATTGAATTATCCAGTTTTGATATTTGTTCTTTAATTTATAGGATGCCCCCTGAGTTCTTTTATTTAGATTTATTGAATCCTATTGCCGTGACAGAAAAACTTTGTGATTGGTTTCTACGGATAGTTAGTAATGATCAACTTAAGAAAAATTTGATGGTTATTGATGAATCAAGAATAATTTTTGATGATATTAGTAAAGAAATTGGTTTGATGAATATTTATTTAGAGTTAATAGAAATAAAGAAAAATGCATTATCTGAGAATCCAATTAATTTTAAAACAGCTTCACATGTTGTTTATCCATAGTATAATTTATTGACATTACTTTTCAATTTTATCATATCAGAATATTAAACATATCACGTGAAACATCTGGGAATAATGAATTTCTTTTGCAGATGCCAATAATTAAGGAGACCACACATAACCAATGGACAAACAGATAATAATAAACCTGAATAAATCCTTCGAAGAGTCATCTTACGAACAACATGGAATTGAATACTGGCTCGCCCGTGATTTGCAGGTTCTCCTTGAATATGAAGAATGGCGAAATTTTTCTAAAGTAATAGATAAGGCAAAAAATGCCTGTCAAAATGCCGGGCAGAATTCAGATGATCATTTTGTTGACGTCAACAAAACGATACCAATGCCGAAAGGTGCTGCAAAAGATATTGATGATATTATGCTGACCCGATACGCCTGTTATCTTATTGCTCAGAATGGCGACCCTCGTAAGGATTCTATCGCTTTCGCTCAGAGTTATTTTGCAATTCAGACACGCAAACAGGAAATTCTTGAAGATCGTATTGCTCTTGTAGAAAGGCTGTCTGCAAGGCAGAAGCTTGTCGCAACCGAAACAGAGCTGTCAAAAAACATTTACGAACGTGGTGTAGATGAACATGGCTTCGGCCGTATCCGGAGTAAGGGCGATCATGCGCTTTTCGGCGGCCTTAATACAGTACAAATAAAGAAAAAATTTAGAATTCCGGAAAACCGTCCTCTGGCAGATTTTCTGCCGACAATCACGATAAAAGCAAAAGACCTTGCAACTGAAATCACAAACTTTAATGTAAAGAAAAACGAGTTATATGGTGAATCTGCTATTGCAGGGGAACATGTAAAAAATAATAAAGATGTCCGTGGCGTACTCGCAAAAAGCGGTATCAGACCGGAAGAACTCTCTCCGGAAGAGGATTTAAAAAAGCTGGAACGCCGGGTAAAATCAGATGAAAAAAAGTTTGGGAAAGAAGCTAAAAAACTTCCTGCTGTTAAAGGGGGAAAATAATCAGTCAAAAAACTTCTTGCATTCCCCAAATCTCTTTTTAAAGTAACAAAGTAGAGACATAATACAACAGGAGCAACCAATGCCCACACTGCAATTTAAAGGCAAAAATATAATCTGGAATCATCACCTTTCAATACCGTATCATACTCTTGACGAAGTTGATAAACTTCACTTTCAGCCAGATAAAGCTGATGGTAATCTTATTATCGAGGGGGATAACCTTCTGGCTTTGAAAGCTCTTCTTCCTCAATATACCGGGAAGGTTAAATGTATTTATATTGATCCGCCATATAATACAGGCAATGAAAATTGGGTATATAATGATAATGTAAACAGCCCATTAATAAAAGATTGGCTGGGTAAAGAAGTCGGTACCGATTGTCTTGTGCGACATGATAAATGGCTCTGTATGATGGTTCCGAGATTGAAACTTCTGCGTGATTTACTTGCTGATGATGGTGCAATTTTTATTTCTATTGATGACAATGAACAACACCATCTTCGGATGATTTGTGATGAAATATATGGCGAAGATAACTTTTTAGCAAATTTTCC
>JBBRFT010000112.1:0-11140 GCA_038241375.1 Spirochaetota bacterium | reverse complement strand
GGCGCAGGAACTCCTCTCTATGGTTCAGGAGTTTAAGATTCGGGACAATTTAACATCGGGGATTCAGAGTATAAATCGCAAAGAGGTTCATATAAAATCTCTGCAGACAAAAGAGAGTATTAAAAATCCGGTGAAGAACGGAGCAGCTTCCGCAAAAAAATATAATCCGGAGCATGACGGATACGAGAAGTTTTAATTGCTGAATTGAAGTTTTACTCATAGTTTTATTTTTGTCTTTTTAATCATCACCCCCTCCGGGCCCCCTAAATCCCCCGGAGGGGGACTTCAAAGAAGTGTTGAAATAATGATACCGGCTTATATAAAAATATTTTGAATGTTATCTTCAAGTCCCCCTCCGGGGGATTTAGGGGGCTGTGGGGTTTATGTGTTTTCCCGCAAAGACTTAAGGATCAGTGCAGCTTCTATCACTCGTTCATAGATACGTAAAGATAGTCTATCAGAGTCTTCTTCTCCACGAGTTTTTTCCGGAGAGCTTCGATAAGTTTCTGGTGAATAACGATGCTGTCCAGTTTGCGGTTCATGTCTTTCAGCAGATCCACTTCAATGGGATTTTCATAAAATCTAATTGTAGCCTTTTCTCCGGAATAATCGTATCTGGCAAAAACCATAACCTTTGGTTTCATTATATCCATTTTTGAAATATCAGTTATAATGCATACTTCATTTGTATTCAGAATGCAGAAATCCCCTTTTCTGTAAAAATACTGAGAGTTGTTAAGAAGCGGTCCCATTCCGTTAAGGAAGTCGCTTATCAATTCTCTGTCGAATTTTTTATCTGTGGAATTAAGAATATGCTTCATCGCCTCGGAGGGGCTGTAAGGCTGGCGGAACGGCCGTTGCGAGGTAAGCGCGTCATACATATCACAGATAGAAACTATTTTCGGTGAAGATGGGAGCGTTTCATATGGAAGGCTGTAATATCCCTCATCATCAAACTGTTCATGATGAAAAAGAATTGTCTGGAGTACAATTGGATTTATATTTTCAAGTGATTTTACAATGTTATAACCGATCTGCGGATGGAGGTGCATTTTCATCATCTCGTCATCAGTAAGCTTGTCCGGTTTATCAAGAACAGATTTTTCCATTTTAACTTTGCCGAGGTCGCTGAGATAAGCTCCAAGAACAATATTTTTAGTCTCATCCTTGCTGAACTTTCTCCTTCTTTTAACCATAAGCGCGGTTAGAAGACCCACATTTATTGAATGATAATAAAGATATTCATCAAAACTTTTTATATTTTTTAGAAGATTTATAACTGTAATCTCTTTGGAGTTCAATTCATCAAGAATCTCACTTACAAGCTCCTCGCTTTTTTTATATCCATCTTTAGAAAACTTCTCTGTATGTAGAACGGCGTCCATAATTTCGCGGGTTTTGCTGAATGCCCTGGTGTAGACATGGTCCGGCATAATTCCCGCTTCTTTTTCGGAAGGTGAATAATATACTTTATTCCCGCATTTTTCACGTATAAGTTTAATCTTTTGTGCGGTGAGAGTTTCCCTCTCATTAAGCAGTTTCTCGCCATTGGAGGAGAATATGGGATAGACAAAAACTGTGTCGGGCATTATATAATCAAGGTCGAGAGCTATTCTTTTCTTAGTTTCAGTATTTTTAATCATGTATAACCCGGAGTACTAATTTTATAAGTGCTCAATAAAAACCGGTTAAAGCTATTAGACATACTATAAAAGAACAATACATTTTTGCTGTTGAATTTAATTTATTCAGCAGTTTCTTTCATTATGTCTCGTTTTTGTAATAATCGTTCCCGCCTATGGTCATCAGTCGGTGCTTTCAGGAGAGCCTGTTTGCAAATTTATTTAACATTTTTACAAATTCTTTATCAAAATATAAGCTATTATTGTTATATTATACTAAATAATCGCAATAAATTTAAGGAGATGAAACATGAGTGACACAGAAAAAAATACAAATGAAAACAGTCCCCCGAAAGAGGATATGAACTATTACTTTAAAATATGGTTGAAAAAAACAGTATCTAATGTCAGATAGTAAAAGAAGTTATTACTCTATGCATCACTCGAAGAGGGAAAAGTTGGATAAAATATTAATTCACAATTACAAAGACGGCGCAGAGATTGAAGTTATCGGGAATCTGAATATTCATAATATAGATACTCTTCTTAATGATTTCAAGGATATGCTCGAAAAGAATCCCGAAACAAAAATAGTCGGGATAAATTGTGACTCCCTCGACAGCATCGATTCATCAGGATTCGGAATGCTAATAAGTCTGTCAAGGCAGGCTGAAAAGAGTGGGATTACTTTTTATATCTGCGAGCTTAACAAACATGTGTCTGCTCTCTTCGACATTTCACACCTTGACAAGTTCTTTCAAATCTTATCTATTATTGAATTCAGACAAATTGTTCAGCGTTGAAGTTCTCTTTCAGGGGTATATCCTCTTCTGCAACTTCACATAAAAGCTCATTAGTCAGAGCTGTAATTTTTGAAAGTCTGTCGGCCTGATTCTGAACTATTTTATCAAAGACATTCCGTACAAATCGCGCGTTACCGAAACTCCGGTTCCTTTTATCATAGAAATAGCTGATCAGCTCTTTCAGTTTAACATCAGCTTCGCCGCTCAGTTTAAATTCTACATTATCAGCAAAGATATTAAATATTTTAACAAGCTCTTCCGGAGTGTAATGATCAAAATAAAAGTATCTGCTGAATCTTGATTTAAGTCCGGGATTTGAGTTTATAAATCTCTCCATCTCGTCGGTATATCCCGCGGCTATTACGGCGAAACCCTCGCGCATATCTTCCATTCTCTTTAAGATGGTATCAATTGATTCTCTTCCAAAATCATTTGCGCTGTTTTCCGGAGCAAGTGTATATGCTTCATCAATAAACAGAACTCCATCTTTTGCTTTCATTACCAGTTCATCAGTCTTTATCGCGGTCTGTCCCACGTATCCTGCCACAAGTCCGGCACGATCTGTCTCAACAAGGTGCCCGCTTGAAAGAAGTCCTAGAGCTTTGTAGACGCGACCCAGGAGGCGCGCGATTGTTGTCTTCCCGGTTCCGGGAGGTCCGTAGAATACAGCATGAAGAGATAATGGTGTAACAGGGAGCTTCCGTTTGCCTCTTTCGGTTCTTATATTTACAAAATTGATGAAAGACTTTATCTCTTCTTTGATGTTCTCCATCCCCACAAGGGCATTTATCTTCTCCATCACCTGTTCTATGCTTTCGCTATCATCAACAGGTTTTTCCGGAGTGATATCCGCCGAATGTATTTCATTCTGAATCAGTTCTGAAGAGTGAAGCAGATTGGATTCGGGAATTTGTTCCGTACCATCTTCTTCTGTTTTTTCAAGGAGGGGAGATGGGAGAATATTTGCTGAAGATCCCGATGAAGAGTTCTCTTTCTGCACAGGTTTTACTGCGGCGGAGAAAATATTTTTTACGGCTAATTCGGAAAGGTGAGTTACGAAGGTGTAATTGTTCTTCCCGTAATTAATTTGAATTGCGAGAGATGAGAAATTCAAATTACAGGTGACGCTTAGAATTTTATCTTTTTTCAGTACTATAAGTTTATCCGGGAGTTCAGATCTTATAAGTATTACTGTTCTATCTGTAACAAGGATAAGCCCCGAATCATCCCTGCTGTTTTTAATCCCGGGTTCAGCCGGAAAGAATCCGTCAATTATATCAATTATATACTCATCTCTGCTGATCATAGATTCAAGTACAGGTGTAATCCGGTTTTTCCCGGGAATAAAATGCCATCTCTTTATATTGTTAAGCTGATTTTCAATTGAATCCTGTGTCATTAAACTCCTCCGGAAACTGTTCTGCATTTTTAATGCATATACACTTATTTTAATATTTATATTAAATGAAACGTTTTGTCAAGAGAGAAGTGGGGAAATACTGATATATAAAGTTGCGAACTTTTAAAATTAACCCCCGGCTTATCGGTTACCATCTTTATTAAACTGACTTGTACCCACAACTCAACGGCCCCCTAAATCCCCCGGAGATAACGCCATATGTCCTGAAATAATCAGGAGTTAACCTTTGGTAGATTACCCCAGGCCATATGGCGCAATTATAGGGGGACTTGAAGATTGCTTTACAAATAAATATCTTAATTTAGTTCATATTTTGATATTTTTGAAGTCCACCTCCGGGGGATTTAGGGGGCTGAAAGTTTGATGCACGATTGGTTTACTTTGAATGTTGCGGGTACAAGTCAGTTTATTAAAGGGGGATGTTGAGCAATGCGAAACGGGGGGATTTAAAGTTTGTGATTGATCATTTACTGTATATGGGTAATAACTGGTAATTATCTATATCTCAATAGGAGGTTGATTTGTGTTTGCTCTTCAGAAAATTTTTAATTTTATAATATTCCCCCCATCACTATTTATTATTATTCTACTCATTGCACTTTACTTTAATAATAAAAGCCGGAGGAAAACAGCTTTTATAATTATTGCAGATATAATTCTTCTTTATATCCTTTCAATTGAACCAGTAAAGAATCTGGTTCTCGCTCCTCTGGAAAATTATGCACCATCAATTAATCTGAAAGAGAAGCATGATGCCGATTATATTGTTGTTCTTGGCGGGGGGAGTGTAAACTCTTCGCCGGAAGAGATGGGGGGAGGTAGTCTTACTCCCGATTCAATGAAGAGAGCGCTCTATGGAGTGTATTTATCTGAAGTATTTAAAATCCCTGTTATTTTTTCAGGCGGAAAGCTTGATGAGGGGCAGATGGAGAGTGAAGCGGACATTGCTGTTAAAATTATGCGGCGGCATACACGGAAAAAAACTTTTCTTTTAAAAGAGGATAGAAGCCGCACTACTTTTGAAAATGCGGAGTTTATTAAGAGCAGGTTCAATCCAGGAAGAATTATTCTGGTAACATCGGCTTACCATATGAAACGTTCACTCTATCTGTTTAACAGAGTTGGTATAGATTGTATTGCTGCGTCGGCTGATTACAAGATAGACAGGTCCGGTTATAACTTTACAAGTTTTCTGCCGAAGACCGGAGAGATGGATGATATTTATAAAGGACTCAAGGAGTATGTCGGACTTGCTTTTTATAAGTTGAAATGAAAATCTTCGGGATTCCTTATTCACATCTGTAGGGTTGCGGCAGAAAACGATTTTAACTTCAGGTTTCGGGCAGTGCTTTTTGTTATTGATTATTTTTATACACTATGATTTTTTTGTGAACGGAAAGTCTTCAGTACCGCTGCTGCAGATGATATAATTATTCTAAAAGAGGTTTAATCTCATGAGAAAAATATTCCTGTATATATTATCCGTCATTTCAATAATTGTAATACCTGTGACTATTACAGCTTCAATTCTTCTTACTCTAGCAGTAAATGAAAACTTTTATATCAGTGTAATTAAAAGCCTTAATCTTGTGGAGACATTTATTGAGACAAAAAATTCTCAGATTGAAAAGGACATAAAGAGAGAGGTGGAAAAGCGAACCGGTATGTCGCAGTTTAAGCCGATATACGAATCTTTAAGAAAAGATTATGAAGATAAACTTATTGCCTATACTGTAATAAATAAAAATGAGGAATTTGATAAAATTGAAAAACAGATGGATGACCTTGATGATCTTGAATGGATAAAATCACCCGATGAGTTTAAAACTGAAAATGAATTCGATCTGTATAAAAAAGAGAAAATGAAAGATCTTAAGTCTGCTTTAAAAGAGATAAAAGAATACCGCAGTAAAAATAAATCTGATATAGCAAAACTCGAAGATGAAATGGATGATGCTAAAGATAAATTTGAAGATGCAGAAGACGATCTTAAAGATAAAGAGAAAGATGCTGTGAAAATTATAGAGTCACGAAGAAGTGATTTTATGAATGAAATGTTAACGGATATAGCGAAGGTTGAGCCTTCACTTACAAAAGAGCTTAACACTCTTTTTCTTGATAAGGAGCTTAAATCAGTAATAAAGAAATATCTCGAATTTCTGACAACATGGCAGCAGCAGAGAGATTCAGGAAGTATTTATGAAAGCAGACTTGATGTAGAGTCGGGAATGATCGACAATGTGAAAAAAATTAAGCTGCCTCCGCTTGTTCTAAGCCTGCGTGTCAAGGTGAATGAAAATGGAATTGAAAAAGAGAAAAATCTTTTAAGCGAAGTTTTTGTTGAAAAGATAAGAGAGACGCCGGGATTAAAGAGTCCATGGGTGCTGACTCAGATATTTAAACTTTCCGATTCATGGGTTGCTGAGACTGCCGGCAATACCTTTCTTAAAGATGCCGGATTAAATATGTCCGCCGGAGTTATCAGATCTGATGCGATTGTAATTTCCGGAGAGAAGGCGGAACTTTTTGAAAAAATTATGATGGTTCTATCCATGGCAAAATACACTCTATATGCAGCGGCCGGTGCGGTACTCTTTTTCATAATTATTCTTTTCATCGTTGCTCCGGAGAAGAAAACAGGATTGAGGTTTGCTGGATTTGTTATTAAGTATCCATCTATACTAATTGTAATCGCAGGGATTGCCGTGATTATAGCTTCAATAAAGCCGGGACTTATGATCCCTCAAATTATAAATGATCCGGTAAATTCAGCATTTTTTGATAAGGTTGCATTTACCACGGCACTTCATCTCTTCGCGCCTCTAACAGCGGTATTCTTTGGTTTATCTTTAATCGGCGGTCTACTTCGAAGACTTGGAAGAGAGAAAAAACAACAATCGGCTTGACAATTATTAACACTGTTTGAAATGTAAAAACTGATTCCCCCCCTTCTGTCGCTGTAGCGACATCTCCCCCATGATAAGATGGGGAGAGACTGTGATGGTTGTTTATGTATGAGTAAATTGTGGTACTAATAATAAACAAAACCTGCCTTCCCCTCTCATCAAGGGGAAGGTGCCCGCAGGGCGGATGGGGGGAGTGGCATCAGTTTCAAAAAAATTAAAACGGAAAAAACAAGATAAACAAAATAACGAGAACCCGCCTTCCCCATCTCATCATGGGGAAGGTGCCCGCAGGGCGGATGGGGAGGGAGGAGATAAAAATGGAAAGTAATATTACATGGCTTGATTTTGATTTTGTACGGGATTTTATGAAGGATGTTTTTATTAAAATCGGAGTTCCGGAAAATGATGCTGCAGTCTGCGCCGAGGTTCTGATTGAATCGGATAAGAGAGGGATCGACTCCCACGGTCTTAACAGGATGAAACCTATTTATTATGATAGAATTAAAGAGGGTATCCAGCAGGCTGTTACAAATTTTGAAATTGTAAAAGATAACATGGCCACAGCTGTAGTTGACGGACATGACGGTATGGGACACGTTATCGGAAAGCGTGCAATGGAGATGGCAATTGAAAAGGCGGAAAAATTCGGTCTTGGAATGGTCGCAGTTCGGAACTCCACTCATTACGGAATTGCCGGTTATTACGCCACAATGGCAAGTGAAAAAAACATGATCGGTATTACCGGGACAAACGCGCGTCCATCGATAGCACCGACTTTCGGAATAGAGAACATGCTCGGGACCAATCCGCTTGTATTCGGGATACCGACAGATGAAGAGTTCCCCTTTGTACTCGACTGCGCCACATCTGTAAGCCAGCGGGGGAAGATCGAAGTTTATGCCAGAACCGGGAAGAGTATGCCTGAAGGCTGGGTAATCGACCGTAAGGGCGAATCTACAACCGATTCGATACAGGCTCTGGGCGATCTTATAAAAGGGACAGCCGCATTGACACCACTCGGCGGGATAGGTGAGGATGGCGCCGGATTTAAAGGTTACGGGTACGCCACGGTTGTTGAAATTCTTTCCGCGGCGCTTCAGTCGGGTAAATTTATGAAGATGCTAACCGGAATTGAAAATGGAAAGAAGGTCCCATATGGTTTAGGACATTTCTTTATCGCAATAAATATAGCTCACTTTACCGAGGTTGATGATTTCAAAAAGATTTCAGGTGAAATCCTTCGACAGCTCCGTTCCTCCGAGAAGATGCCGGGTGCGGAAAGAATCTATACTGCCGGAGAAAAAGAATACATCGCACGTCAGGAGAGAGAGGGGAAGGGTGTCCCTGTAGGTGAAGAGCTTCAGAGAGAGATGATTCAGATGAGAGATGCCACAGGTCTCAGTCAGTATAAATTTCCATTTGAGAAATAGAATAACATAAAGAACAGTGCAAAGAGCGGAATAACGTATGGAGAGATGCGATGCAGTAGTAATCGGGGCCGGAGCTGTGGGACTTGCCGCAGCCCTGGAACTCTCTAAAAGATATAAGAATATAGTTGTATTTGAAACAGAAGACTCTTTCGGTAGGCATACCAGCAGCCGGAACAGCGAAACAGTTCACTCCGGAATATATTATCCCCATGGATCACTTAAAGCTGAACTCTCACTTCGCGGTAACGGTCTTCTCTATAATTTCATGAGAGATAATGACGTATCTTTTAATAATTGCGGGAAATATATTATCGCATCATCAAAAGATGAAATTCCTGAAATTGAACGGTTATATAACAACGGAATAAAAAACGGAGTCCCCGGAGTACGTATTGCACAGGGGAACGAGATAGAGGAGAGAGAACCGCAAGTCAAGGCTCTTGCCGGGGTATATGTTCCCACGGCGGGGATTATGAATTCATACGAGCTGATGAAGAGACTGGAGACTCTCGCTAAAGAGAATGGTGTCCTCTTTGCTTATAGAACCTGCGTAACTGGAATCGATAGAAAAAACGGAATATACGAAATACGCACCGGCGACGGATATGCAGTTAGTGCAGATATTGTTGTAAACTGCGCCGGACTGTTTTCTGATAAAGTCGCCTCTCTTGCAGGGATAGATATAGAAAGTTCCGGATACAGTTTAAGTTTCTGCAAAGGTGAGTATTATAAATCGGATAATGTTAAATCGATGAATATGCTCATCTATCCGGTTCCGTCGTCGGACGGCCGCTCTCTGGGGATACATAACAGGCTCTTTACCGATGGAACTGTTGTATTCGGGCCGAATGCTTACTATATGAAACAGAACATTGCCGATTACTCCATAAATGATTGCAGCAAACATGAGTTTCTCTATTCATTATCTCTTTTTATGAAGCCGGACATTACAGATATATATCCTTATGACTGCGGAATAAGACCTAAACTTCAGAGAGAGGGTGAAAAGTTCCGTGATTTTGTTATTAAGAATGAAGATAATGCGGGGCTTAAAAATTTTATAAATCTTATTGGAATAGAATCACCGGGACTTACCTCATGTCTTGCAATAGCGGAATATATTTCAAAGATTATTATCTGAACGTAAGATTTTAAAGGACGGACTTTAAATCGGGTATATTCCTTTTATCAACACATAATTAAGTTGACCTGCCCATAATAAAATATTAAATTAATATTCAATGTTAATTCTTTGATATATATTTTAGTGTAAAATAAACAATTATATATCCCCGCCGCGCCAAAGGCGCGGCGGAGATAAAACACCATCGGTGTTTGAGTAGATACATATTTCTTTTTATTCATTTTTCCGGTCTTGCAGAGAAAACATATAAGGAGACTTAATATGAAACTTTCTTCTGATTTTGTCGGGACTCCCCTTAAAGAGTACAGATGCAATGCTGACCCGCGGTGGATAATGAATTACGCCGCATCAATAGGCGAAACTAATCCATTATATTATAACGATGAACTCCCCGATGGAATTATCGCTCCCTCGGTTTTCCCTGTTGCTGTTACATGGCCAATGGTTCAGCATATTACAGATAACATTGAAGCTGCTGACTTTCCGAAAGAGGTGATTTTTACACAGGTGCATTACAGCGAACAGCTGATTGTTCACAGACCTGTAAAACCCGGAGACGAAATAATAGTAAAGGGAGTCATTGCTGCAATTCTTCCACACCGTGCCGGTACCTATGTTACGCTCCGTTTCGATGCATCTGACGCGGCCGGTAATTCAATTTTTACAGAATATATCGGTGCGATGATGCGTGGGGTTGAGTGTACCGGAGGGGGCAAAGGTAGTGAGAATATTCCTCAGCTTACTGAGTGGAGAGAAGGGTCAGAGCCCCTGTGGGAATCATCTGTGCACGTCGGTGCTCTGACCCCTTATATATATGACGGATGCTCGAATATCCATTTCCCGATACATACATCTGTGAAGTTTGCCCGCATGGTAGGTCTTCCAGGGATAATTCTTCAGGGGACGGCAACTCTTGCTATTGCACTGCGGGAGATTATTGAAAAAGAGGCAAACGGTGATTCCCGACAGATAAGTTCGCTTTACTGTAGATTTACCGGGATGGTTCTTCCCGGAGGAGACATAAAAGTATCTTTAGCCTGTAAAACATCTTCGCCGGATGGGATGGATCTTTTTTTTAATGTTTTTAATTCTGAGGGTAAACGGGTTATAAGCAACGGTATAATCAATTTGAAAGTCTAAATTGTTCAGCAAATATAAAAAAAATATAAAAAAAAAGAAAAAAAAATGTTCAGTATTGAATTATATCATCTTTTTTATTATATATAAAAAAAAGGAGTTAATGGTAATGAAAAATCTGGCAATAGTTTTATTGTTTTTATTTGTATGCAGTACTGGGCTTTATTCCCAGCAATATGATGATCTTCAGGAAAAATATATAAATAATGACAGACTTAAACTCTTCCCATCAACAGGGAAAAATTATTTTTTTCTTTTATCCGTTAATGATAGAACACAGATAGTGATTGGTGATCTTACAAGTTCTGATAAAAAAATAATTCTTATTAATCTGAAGAAAGATTATACTACTATCCAGAATGTTATTGAGTATAATCCCGGGACAAAGCAGTTGAGAACAAGAAAAGATTCCAATTCAAAATTATTTACCAATGATATCGTTAAATTAAAAAAAGATATTATAACAGGTGCAGTATTTAAAGGGAACAATACTAATGAAATGAAATCATTTGGTGAACTTGAAAGTATTTTTAAAGAGAATGATGCGAGTAAAATTTTCCCTGAAGTTTACGGTTTCAGTGTTAAACTCACTGAGGTTGATGAAATTAATAAAATTATGGCAATGTACACTTTCGGGAATCATATAGTTTACGGATATTATCTTCAGTTTAAAACTTT
>JBBRFT010000111.1:0-11142 GCA_038241375.1 Spirochaetota bacterium | reverse complement strand
AAAAAAATTTCCGATTATTATTTCTTGACTCCTCTTTTTGATTTTATATAAATTGCAGGCTTTGAAAAAAGATCCTTTGCATATAATAGGAATTTGTAGTATATTATATTCAGATTGTATATTTTAACTCCGGGAATTGAAGAGAAGTTATGGACAGCACAAAATACTGGATAGCACTGGACAGAGTTCCGGGCATGGGGCCTGTACACCTTAAGGATATTCATGGCGCAATATCGGTCGCTGGAGTCTCATTGTCTGAAATTTTTGGACTCACTGAAAATGAAATGAAAAATGAATTTCAGTTTACTCCGAAAACTCTCACTGCTGTAAAAGGCGCAATTGAAATTCTCCCGGTAATAAGCGATGAGTATCAGAAAATTATTGATGCCGGAATAAATGTTACTCTGTTCTTTTCAAATGCATATCCCGAAAAACTCCTTACCATGCCCGCCAGTGAAATTCCTCCGGTATTATACTCATATGGAAATCTTCAGCTTTTTAAAAAGAGGGGAGCCGCCATACTCGGAGATCAGAATGTAAGCAGCAGGGGTGAGTTTATATCTTACATGGCCGCCAGAGCTCTAGTTGAACATGATATTACTGTTATCAGCGGTTTCGCCAAGGGTGCTGATATTACCGCCCATAGATCGGCCCTTGAGTACGGCGGGAGCACCATCGCTCTTCTTCCTCAGGGTATATTAAAATTGAACATTCCCGACATGATAAAACCTGTCTACGATGAAGAGCGTTTTCTTGCAGTGTCACCTTTCCCTCCCGATGATTCTGCTGGCAAATTTAACGCATTTATCAGAAACAGAATAATCTGCGCATTATCCCATTCAGTTTTTATAGTTGAGTCTCCAGAAGAGGGGGGGATTTTTGAAGCTGCAAAGTCAGCGTTCAATTTAAAAATTCCTCTTCATACAACTGAGTATTCCGAATACCCCTCGAGCGCCATGGGGAACAAAAAAATTATGACAGACTTCAGCGCCTATCCCGTAAGAGGGAAGAAATCGGATGGTTTAACGGTACCTAATATGGACCGGATTATCGCCGATGTAAAATTTAAGTAAAAAGAGTAATTTTTTTCTTGCATCAGGAGCGTTATAATCGGGTTAATATCATAGATAATCAGAGGCTTAATTAAAATGAAATCAGATAAAATACAGATAGTTTCACCTGCCGGGAATCTGGAAAAGATGATATTCGCGGTGAAGTATGGCGCGGATAATGTATATTTCGGCGGTGATGAGTTTAATCTTCGCGTTAAAGCGGGAAATTTTACTTATGAAGATATAAAGACCGGTATTGCATACTGCAGAACTGCCGGGGTCAAAACGACTTTTTTAATGAACGCGTTTCTTCACGAAGAGGATGTTGACGCCGCATTTGAATACGCGCAGAGGATAAAGGAGCTCGGGTTTAATTCTGTAATGGTTTCCGATCCCGGGATGCTGCAGATTCTGAAGCAGGTTGGAATTGAGGCAGACTTCCATCTTTCGACACAGATGAGTACTCTCAACAGCTACGCCGTAAAGTTCTGGATGGATGCCGGTTTTAAACGTATTGTTCTTGCCCGCGAGGCAACCGTCGAAGAGATTAAAATGATAAAAAAGAATACCGGCGCCGAAATTGAAGTCTTCGCCCATGGTGCTCTCTGTGTAGCATATTCCGGAAGATGCCTCCTAAGCCGGTACCTCCAGGGTGGAGACGCAAACCGGGGTGACTGCTCACAGCCGTGCAGATGGAAGTATTCACTCATGGAAGAGAAGCGGGAAGGTGATTATCTTCCAATCATTGAGCATGAAAAAGGTACAGAGATTATGTCGTCGAAAGATCTCTGTCTTCTTGAGAGACTTGAGGAGTATATCGATGCCGGTGTAAACGCGTTTAAAATTGAAGGGC
The DNA here is from genome assembly GCA_038241375.1 of Spirochaetota bacterium. Classification (GTDB taxonomy): domain Bacteria; phylum Spirochaetota; class UBA4802; order UBA4802; family UBA5550; genus WRGT01. The sequence goes on along the minus strand of JBBRFT010000111.1, from coordinate 9,237 downwards.
GTATGAAGTCGATTTATCACGCCGCCAATACCACGCGAATATATAAACACGCCGTGCAGTTAGCGGGTACCGATGAGTTTAAAAAATATCTGCCATTCTGGCTTGATGAGCTGAATCTTATCAGTCACCGGCCCTACACGACAGATCTTTTTAATGAGTTTGGTAAAATGGGGTATGATGGGGTCCCGTATATAAATAATGCGCTTTTCGTTGCATACAGAAAAGAGGAGGAGGGCATTGAATGTGCTCCGGCTAATGAGGTCACTCTGAAGACTTTTAACCCTATCTACAAAGATGAATTACTTGACGGGATCTATCCCATAAATAATGAAATACTGGATACTCAATATAAAGTACTGAAAATCTATTTCGAAGATGGCGAGATCGAAATGGGGAGACCGAATAAAACATATCGTGTTCTCTTCGACAAACCTGTTTTAAAAGACGCAATCTTCAGAAGACGACTTGAACACAAAGGAGCCTGATTATGATACCGAAACTGCCGGGAGTTGAAGATATATTTCCAGATAGAAGTGGAAGATGGAATTCTATACTGGAATCTGCGCGTGATGTTTTTAAAATTTTTAACTTCAAGGAACTTATAGTTCCAATCATGGAATTTACAGAGGTATTTTCCCGGGGAATCGGAGATGATACAGATATAGTCTCTAAAGAGATGTTTACATTTGAAGACCGCGGCGGCAGGAGCCTTACTCTCCGTCCTGAAGGAACAGCCGGAGTTGTAAGAGCATATGTGGAGAACGGTGATTACAACAGGTTGTCCCTGTGTAAGTTTTTTTACATCGGCCCTATGTTCAGAGCGGAAAAACCGCAGCGGGGAAGACTTCGTCAGTTCAATCAGCTTGGCGCGGAGATTTTCGGCAGTGAAGATCCTTATTACGATTATGAAATAATTTCGCTTGTAGATTCAATCGCGAAGAGTGTGGGGATAGAAAATTATACCTTACTGCTGAACTCAATCGGATGCAGAGAGTGCAGGGTCGTCTATACCGATAAACTGAAGGATTACTACAAGGAGCGTTTCGAAAAACTCTGTGACGATTGCAAAAAAAGACTCGATACAAATCCGCTCCGGCTTCTTGACTGCAAAAAAGAGAATTGCCGTACATTGAGAGAGGTTGCTCCTGTCATCTCTGAACATATTTGCGGAGGATGCGGCGATCACTTCAGTAAAGTAAAAGGTTATCTAGATAAAAGCGGAATAAAATATAAACTGGATAATTATCTTGTCCGGGGACTCGATTACTACACACGTACAACATTCGAATTCACAGCAGATAATCTCGGAAGTCAGAATGCATTTGCCGGCGGCGGAAGATATGACTATCTTGTTGAACAGTTCGACGGGAAACCGACACCCGGTGTGGGTTTCGCAGCAGGAATAGAACGGATGTTTCTTATTACCGAAAACAATAAATTTGAAGAGAACGGTGTTGACGCTTATATAATTCATACAGGCGGAGAGACTCTGAATAAAGGTGTTGAACTCTCGCTTGAGCTTCGAAAAAACGGAATCTCTATTGATCTTGACCCCGAAACTAAGGGTTTTAAAGCTCAATTCAAGAAAGCGGAAAGAGAGAGAGCAGCTTTCTTCATTATCATTGGAGACGATGAACTAGCCGAAGGGAAAGCAACTGTTAAAAACCAGAAGACAGGAGACCAGCAGAAGATCGCTTTTGATAAAGTTGCTTCATTTTTAGCCGGCGAAAAGCAGAAGTAAAATATTTCCGCCTGCTCTTCAAATATACTAATTAGTACTTCAACCGGATGATTTCATATCAAAAAGTACCCTATATAATATCGATAAATCCCCCGGCCTATGGGCCACCCCCTTGATGAGAGCTAATCATTACCCACATCTTCACTGTAGCCCCCTAAATCCTCCTGGGGATTTAGGGGGCGTTGAGATGTGGGTAATGATTAGTTTATTAAAGGGGGATGTTGAGCGATGCGAAACGGGGGGATTTTAAGTTTATTGCCTGATGCATTTATTTATAACTTAAAATTCATGTTATCCTTTGCCCCCTCCGGGGCTGCGGGGCTTTGCAGCGGTAGTTATTTTCTTACAGGGTATTTGTAGTCTAATCAACCACACATCTTTTCTATTTAAAGCCACACCTCTTTGTCAACATCACTGCTTGTATTATCTGTACATATCTCATACAGTTTATGTATAAAAATAAATATTAACGGCGGGGAGTGTTTATGAACACATATCTTGATGAATACAGGAAAAAACTTGTTAAGGCCGAGGAAGCTGCAAATATCGTAAAGTCAAATGATATTATTGATTACGGTATGTTTGCAACTAAACCGGTAGATTTTGATTTAGCATTGAGTAAACGTGTCGGACAGATCGAAAAAGTCTCTGTCCGTGGAACCGGAACTGTACCTCCCTTTCCTGCCGTAATTCAAAATGATCCCGAGCAGAAAACATTTCAGTATTTTAGCTGGTATTTTACACTTCTTGACAGAATGGCCGGAGATAAAGGGTTGGCCTGTCACCTTCCGTTTAATTATCACGAAGCGACACTCCTTGCTTATCACCATAGAGATCTTCATCATATAAAACCCACGGTCTGGTGTGCGCAGGTTACACCGATGGACAGAAACGGCTGCTTTAATTTTGGTCTCGGCAACTCACATAATAGAGGGATAGCTTTATGGGCCGATAAAGTAATTGTAGAAGTAAACGAAAATATGCCCAGATGCCTCGGCGGCAATGACGAATATATACATATAAGTGAAGTCGATTACGTTATAGAAGGTACAAATTCACCTATTTTTGCTACTCCGAAAATGCCGGAAGCATCAGATGCGGAGAAGAAAATTGCAGAGTTTATCGTCCCTCATGTTCAGAACGGTTCCTGTCTTCAGCTGGGAATCGGGACTCTCCCTAATTTGATCGGGGAGATGATTGTTCATACAGATGTAAAAGATCTTGGAATTCAGAGCGAGATGTTCTGTGATGCAATGGTAACCCTTTATGATGCAGGAAAAATTACTAATGCAATGAAGAGTTTTGATATTAACAAAAGTTCTTTCTCTTTCTGTCTCGGGACAAAAGAGACATACGATTTTATACATGATAATCCCAGACTCGCGTCATGTAAAGTTCACCATACAAATAATCCCGATTTTATCGCGCAGAACGACAAAGTTATATCAATCAATAATATAGTTGAAGTAGATCTTCTCAGTCAGGTCTGTTCAGAAACTTCAGGATTCAGGCAAATCTCCGGTACCGGGGGACAGCTCGATTTTGTTATCGGAGCATTTCACTCCAAGGGAGGAAAGAGTTTTCTTGCATTCTCATCTACCTATAAAGATAAAAAAGACGGACAGGTCAAATCCAGAATTAAACCTCTTCTTACTCCCGGTTCTGTGGTAACCGTACCCAGGTCGATGGTGCATTACCTCGTCACTGAGTACGGTATTGTAAATATGAAGGCGAGATCAGTCTGGGGGAGAGCGGAGGGCCTTGTAAGTATAGCTCATCCGGATTTCAGAGAGGACCTGATAAAGTCCGCGCAGGAAAATGGCATCTGGTCCAGAACAAACAGAATACCATTCTAAAACTTTACAAAACTACTGCGGATGAGGCTGTGCTGCAGTCTCATCCGCTGCTTTTGGAGGCCCGAGAAAAACTACCTCATTACCGATGATTTTAATTCTTGACTGCATCTTCCCGTTGTCATCCTCCCATCTGTCCTGACGGAGCGAACCTGTTACAAGAATACGTTTACCCTTGGTAATATTTCTTGAACAGAACTCGGCGGTTTTTTCCCAGGTCTCAACGTTGATAAATGAAACCTGCGGAGGTTCGTCACTTTTTGTGTAATGATTAATGGCCAGTGCAAATGTGCAAAGCGATTTGCCGGTTTTTGTTGTTTTTGCCTGAGGGTCATGAGTGACAAATCCTTCGATTGTAGCATTTGAAAAATTCTGCATAAAAAACTCCTTAAAATGTTTTTATTTTCCCTTTTAACTTATATTTCTTCACTTTAATTATGTTGATAAAATCAGCCTGTTCGAACCGGTTGGTAATATCGTGAATAATATAATTGTGAGATAAGCTAAAAAGTAAAATCTTATCTTTCCTACTAATACGATGGAAACTGTTCCGTGATAAAAAAATTTTAAAAAAAATTCATAAAAAGTTGAAAAAAGTGTGAATTAGTATTTGATTATCTATGTACGAGTTATGAGACATAAAAAGAAAATAATAATAATTATAATATCGGGCTTAATATCTGCTGCATTATTTCATTCCCCTGCTTTAGCTAAAGGGGAAATTTATGCCGTGGGATGTATTGATAATCATCCCTATGAGTTTATAGATGAAGATGGTAATCCATCCGGTTTTTCTGTAGATCTTATCCGTAGTATTGCTGATAAGTTAAATCTTAAATGCCGGATAGAGCTGGTGCCATATGAAAGATTTATTCTTTTGCAGAATAATCCTGATGTCGATATGATTCTTGGAATGATAAGAGGAGATTCGAACTCACGTTATTATTTTTTCAGACCTAATATGAAAATTAATTTTTCAATATTTGCAGATTCAGCCTCAACAATTTCTTCTATTAATGATCTTAGCGGTTTAAAAATAATAATCGCCGCTCATAATTCTATCTCCAATCCCGTAATGCATGAGATAAAAAAATTTTTAAAATTTAAACATCAAATAACTGATAATGAAGTTAAGGCTTTTATACAGCTTAAAAGTTCGGAAGCAGATGCGGTCTTTATGTCGGGCTCTTCCGCTAGACATATTATCTCCAGCTCTAACCTTATAGGAATAAAGGAATTGCCTGTAAATACCGGATTATTTGATTATGGATTCGGATTAAGAAAAAACAATATGGATATTCAGAATATTTTAACTGCGGGATACGAAAGAATTTTCAGTGAAGGGGATTACGAAAGAATATACAGAAAATGGTTTGTCTCCGAATCAGATGAAAGTCTTTTCAGTGAAACCGGTATTTATCTTTCCGGCGGCATTTTCGGATTTATTGTTTTCATTATTTTTTTATTGATGAACAGTTTTATTCTTAGAAAACGCATAAAAGAAAAAACTGAAAATCTTAATATATCGATGAATGAACTTAATAAAACTCAGGTTCAGCTTAGAGAGAGTGAAAAAAGATTCAGAAGAATATTTAATCAGTCACCTTCGGCGCTTATGATCCTTAATCCTTCAGGCAGGGTGCTTATGTATAATGAGGCTGTTGTAGATATCTTCGGTGTAAATAATCCCGATGAACTGATTAATCTGGATATTATTAATTCACCGCTATCGACAGAATGGTTTAAATCACGACTTAAGGATTACCGGAATATAAAGCTTGAGGTTAAATTTAATTTTGAAATAATAAGACAAACAGGTTATTACAGTACAAGTAAAACCGGAATTATGATATTGGAACTTATAATTATGCCCGTAGAGATACATACCGGCAGCCCCGAACCTGGTTATATCTGTCAGTTTAGCGATAATACTCAGGAGCGGTTACTTCTTGAGGAGATTAAATACAATCAGAGAAAACTCGAAATGATTTTTGAAGCGATAAAGGACGGGTTATGGGAGTGGAATATACCCTCAGGGAAGGTCAGGTATAACCGGAAGTTTTTTTCTTTTTTGGGATATAAATCGGATTTATATCCGGACGATATTACAACACTTCTGGGATTTGTTCATGAGAGTGATAGAGAATCGGTTAAATCGGAACTGTCTGAAAAAGTTTTAAATGGAAGAAGTTTCAACATCGAATATAGAATGATTATGGGTAATGGGAATGTGATCCGTGTAAGAAGCCGTGGCGAAACAATAGAATGGGATGATAACCTTAAGCCGTTGAGGGTTATATGTGTCCAGACTGAATTAACCGAGCGGCGTGATATAAAGAATCGTTTAAATTTTTTTAGAAATGACAATCTGAATTCAGAGATAAAACCATTCAATGATTATGGCGATATTTTAAAGGGCCGTATTGTACTTATGGTTGATGATAATTATCTGATCTATCTACATGTATCAGAATTATTGAAAAAATATAAAGTTGAAACTCTTTACGCCTCTTCGGGAACTGAGGCAATTGAGATTATAGAAAAGAGAAACGATCTAAGTCTTATTATGCTCGATCAACATATGCCGGGTCTTGATGGGGCATCAGCATTAAAGGAAATCCGGAAAATAAATAAGAATATCCCCGTAGTAATTCAGTCAGGAGAATGTCATGAGAGTCTGAATGACAATTTCTTAAAAGATGGTTTCGATGGCGTGCTTGGAAAGCCGGTGGATGAAAATCTGCTTATAAAAACAATTTTTAGTCTGGTAAATGTTGATAAGTAATTTAAACAAATTGCTGTCACTAGAGCAGTTACTAGATACTCGATAAAAAATATTAAAATTAGGTTGATTTTCTGAAAAAGACTTATATTTTTGTTTTGTTGAATATTGATGTCTGAAATTTACACTGAATTATGAGTTTAAATTAATATTGATATTCACAAAAAATTTAAAAATAATGCAAAGTATATATTAAGAAAATATATAACTTGGATTTAATTACCGGAGGGAAAATGAAAAAAATAAATATTTTAATAATTGCAGCATTGCTGACAATCCCGGCTTTAAGCTGCAAAAAGGATTCGCCTTCAATTGTTCAGAATAACGGTTTAATTAATTTTACCACAGGAGACGTTAAAATAATTAATAACGGGCAGAGTGTAACTGCAAATACCGGCGATAAAATTACTCAGGGGATGACAGTTAAAACCGGGGCAAAATCTATTGTTGATATTTATTTTGAAGGGAGTGTTATTCGAATACTTGAGAAGAGTTCTGTTGTAATGACCGAGCTGGTGAAGAACCTCACAGACAGCAAAGAGCTTACAGAGCTTTATGTTGAAAATGGTAAGGTCTTTTCCAAAGTTACACGTAAACTTACTCAGGGTGAAAAATTCAGAGTCAATACACCAACTGCTGTTGCCGGAGTAAGAGGAACAGAGTTTCTTGTAAGCGAAGAGAATGGAAAGAGCAACATTGCGTGTATCGAAGGAAAAGTTGCAGTAAAAGAGTTCGGCAGTGAAGATTCAGCTTTTGTAGATATCGAAGCAGGTAAAGAGGCTGATATTGAAAAGGGAAAACCTATCTCTGTTAATGATTTGAAACAACAGAATATGGAAAATATCAGAAGAATAAAAGATGAGATTAAAGAGCTAAGAGAAGATATAAGACGTAAATTCGAAGAGCAGAGAGAAGAGATCAGAAATAAGGTAATAGAGCAGAAAGAGCAGAATAAAGCCCGTGTAGAGGATCAGAAAGCCTCTGACAAGGCAAATGTCGAGGCCATAAAGGATGCAACAAAGATTCAGGCCGAAGCAATGAAAGGCGATATCGATGGTAAAAAAGCCGAGTCTAAGGAAGCTGTAAGCAATTTCAACAAACCAGATGTGAGCGGTGCTAAACCACAAATTAAGAAATTCTCAACAGAAATGAAAACCGAATAAACTGCTATGTAATCCTCACAAATACGGGAATCCATTGAAGAAGATGGATTCCCGTAAACAAATGAATTTTAAGAAGAATGAATATAGAACACATGGAATACTTCCCATACGGCGAAATGTGGATACAGAACAAGGCTACTAGTGAGCAGGAGTTAGCTCGAGATATTTCTGAGAATAATGAGAGCGCAATGCGATGTGGGGTGCGGGGAATAGGTTTGTGCTGGTGCGAGTTTATGCGGTCGGTGAGTTGGCGTTTTTTATTGATGATGGGGTGTAGATTGATAATAGGGTTTATGATTCTTTGGTTTCAGATTGAAAAATGTTTTCAAATTCAGTGGCTGTAATAATTCTGATATTTCTATAAGGATTGAGAACAAGAAGGTCATTGTCTCCGGTAATCAGATAGTCGCCCTGTGCAGATACGGCAAGTTCAAGCAGAAAATTGTCTTTTATATCCCTGCAGTCATTGATTTCACAATCCGGTTTTATAAAGATAATTTTTTCATCCAGTAAAGAAATCAGTTCATAGAATTTATTTTTTGAAATTAATTTCTGAATACGCGGATAATCAATAACTTTTACAATTTCTTCGAACAGTTCCTCTGAAAAGTATATTCTTACTTTACCTTGAATTAATAATTCTTTTAGAGAGGCCAACTTCTTGCCTATAAGCATCCCTATCCATAAATTGGTATCAACTATGATTTTTATAGCGTTCTGATCTGACATGTTCAACTATTTCGGTAATTTCATCATCTTCTATATCGTCTGATTTAAATTCATTAAAGAGTGCTTTAATGCGGTATTGAGTAATGTCATCTTTAATTTTGTTGTATAGTTTCAACTTTTCAACAAGAGGCATATTCGCCGCCGCATCGATTATTTGTTCAGAGTCGATGTTCATGTTTATCTGCATTATTATGTTTTCTCCAATTAATATTAGTATAATATCAATTGGAGAAAGGTCAAGTATAAAAATTAAAGACTTATTGCTGGGTTCTGTTTTTTTATTTTTCCGGACCAATTTTAGTTTTTAGATGAATCCGTACAGGCCCCGCCGCTTGAGGGTGCCATTTCTTTTGGTTTCTTTTCTTTGGGCAAGCAAAGAAAAGAACATACTGAGAGTATATAATACTATAAATCCACAAACGGCATCAAGTGCCGTAAAATAAGATTAAGAATAATAAAATTTATAGTTTTATATAAGAAAAAAACCGAGTCACAGATGCGCAGGATTATTTAAAAGACAAACATCAGCTCCACGATAAATCCCATATTTTTTTCAAAGCTTCTTTCCATTTTTTGTTTTCAAATATTCTTCCGCGCCATAACTCACCCGATGTTACTTCCGATTCGAGAATTTTCAAGGCGGAAGGATAATCAAATTCTCTCCATAGAGTCCCGGCTTTATAGATAAATTCGCAATTTCTGGTGTTCAGAAGATATTTCATTCCTGCGGTATAATCAAAAGTTTTCCAATGGGCTCCGGCATAAAATATAAATTCGGCATTCCCTGTGTTCATAAGAAATTGAAAACCTTTTACAAAGTCGAATTGTTTCCATTCCTGTCCGGCATAATAGATGTGGCGTCCGCTTTTCAGTTCACTCAGGGCCTGCAATCCTCTTTTGTAATCGTAACCCTTCCAGAATCTTCCAGACCGGTAGATGTATTCGCTGCTTCCGCTCTGTATAATAAAA
>JBBRFT010000110.1:0-11197 GCA_038241375.1 Spirochaetota bacterium | reverse complement strand
CCCATGTTTTAAAATATTCGACTTTTCCCCGTCTATACAAAATCATGCGAATAAGAGTAATGGAGATAACTATACCGCAGAAAATAATCATTGCCAGCGAAAGATCTGAAGCGAGAGATATAGCTCTACCAAATTCAACTTCACCATCCCCCTTTACAAGAAGTGCCGATATACCTGAAGTATATTTCATTACTTTGTGAGGGAGGAGACCTGATAGAACCATCAGCACTGAAAGAAAAATCATCGGAATAACCATGCTCTTACTTTCGTGATAGTGTTCAATATCTGTTCCCCGTGATGTTCCGAGAAAGATAACTCCAGCGGACTTTGTGAAAGCGATAACCGCAACTGCTCCGATTAGAGCAAGTAGAGAAAAACCCGCGATCATGGTAACATAAAGAACTGGTGAAGTTTTTATCCCGCTGATCATTGAGTAGTAGATAAAAAATTCGCTGATAAAACCGTTAAGCGGCGGAAGCCCGGAAATGGCAACTGATGCCAGTATAAAAATTGAACCGGTGTACGGGAGCTTTTTGATAATCCCCCCCATGGTCTCCATATTTCTTGAATGTGTATTGAGGTAGACATTCCCCGCAGCAAGAAAAAGGAGAGTCTTAAAAAGTGAATGATTTATTATATGCAGAACTGCACCGGTGAATCCCAGTACGGCCATATATTTATTGTCAAAGGCAAGACCCAGAATCCCCACGGATATTGCCATGCCGATAATGCCTATGTTTTCGATACTTGAATATGCAAGCTGTCTCTTCATGTCCCGGTCATTCATTGCGTAGAGGATTCCGAACATTGCTGTATATGCAGATATTGCCAGCAGTATAAATCCGGTAGTCTTCGATGGATTATCAATAAGAGTTACAATTCTGAGTATGCCGTAAATTCCGGTCTTTATCATAAGACCCGACATTATTGCGGAGACATGAGACGGTGCCGCAGGGTGAGCCTTCGGGAGCCATGAATGGAAAGGAAAGAAACCAGCTTTAGTTCCGAAACCGATAAATGAGAGAAAAAATATAATCTCTCCGGTCTTTCTATTCGAATTTAGTACAGCTCTGAAATCATCAAAGCTGTTCCCCCCCGACGCGAAAGACATATACGCGAATGTACCGATAATAAATACAACTCCCACATGCATTGCTATGAGATAATTTATCGAAGCTGAATATACATCCTCTTTTTCATTTTCAAAAGATACAAGAAAGAATGATGACAGCGACATTATCTCCCACAGAACTAGAAAGACCAGCGAGTTTGTAACGGTAACAACAAGCATCATGGAAGCTATAAGGAGTGAGAGCGATATATAATGTAGTCTCTCTTTTTTACCGTTGTTGTAGTGCTTCATATATCCGCCTGAGTAGATGGATACCGGCATATAAACTGCGGAAAATATTAATACAAAAAGAGCAGATAGGGGATCCAGTACAAATCGTGCTTCACCAAAAGGGAAGTTCATCAGGAAAGTAATTTCAGAATAACCCTGTCCAGTCAGAGAGGAAAATGCCGCGAAACCTGTGAGGACAGATCCTGAAACTGAAAAAATTAATGAAACTGAAGATTTAAAACGGAAGTTAACTATTTCAGAAAGAACTCCTCCTGCTATAAAGAGAGCAATCCCCGAGAAAAAGAGTTCCATAAGGTTACCCCTTGATCCATTCTAAATCTTTTCTTTTCAGATATTCTGTAATCGAATGTTTATCCCCTCTGCTTTTTAAAAGATTCATGAACTCTTCGTTCTGGCAGAGAAAAGATATTTTTGATAAAATTTCAAGATGTCTTTTTGGATTTGCGCTTAGAACAATAAAGAGGGTATGGACATTCTTCCCGTCAAGGGCTCCATAATCGATGTCGTTGTTAAGAAAACATATGGTAAGACTTTCATTTTCAATATCTGTAATAATCGGATTTCTTGGATGAGGAATGGCAATCCCTTTCCCTAGCGCCGTGGGCATCATACTCTCCCGCTCAAGCAGCGACTCAAGGAGTACGCTCCGGTGTACTCCTTCAGGAATATTCATCCTGTTTACGCAGTTAATAATAATTTCGCTTACGCTGCTCCCTTCGATTCCATAGAATATCCCGCCGTTTTCAAGGAAACCCGTAAGACTTACGTGCAGTTTACCGGCACTTAGTTCAATGATACGTTCCGATACATTCAGATTATCTTTAAGTTTGTTGTTTATAATCCATTCATTGATTTCTGACTCGCTGAAACGGTATTGTCCGCCGATTTTGTATGATGGTATTTTACCCTGTTCGACCCATGCTTTTACAGTCTTCTCCGGGAGCTGCAGCAGTTCAACTAGGTCTTTCAGTTTAAGATTCAAAAGGGTTCCTCCGTGGTAGAGTCACTTATATCTTCGGCATAAATATGATTTATCATGAAAAATTGATATGTCAAGAAAGTTTAGAAAAAAGGAGGATTGTTTTCTCGGGGCCAGAGCTTCTTCGTTTAATATCCGGGGTCTGTATCGGGGCCAGAGCTTTCAGATAGAGATTATGGGCCAATAGTAGGGCCAGAGCCTCGGAAGAGTCTTGGAAAGAGAGTTTATCTGCAGATGGGCTTTGCTCAGCAGAGCCAGAGCCTATTTGCTGAGTATCCGGAGCCAGAGCCCGTAATAAACAAGAAGGGTCAGAGCAACCGGGCTATAATAAAAAAATCAGTTCAAAACAAGTATTGCTTACCAGGGCCGGAGCCTCCTGACGAGAATGAGGGCCAGAGCCTCTAGCTCCCGAAAAAAGCCCGGCTGAGCTCTTTATGAAGAACTGAATAATCTTTTTATATCTCTATCTGTGTATTATTATTGACTTTCTGATAAAATTGAAAAAACATTATATATCCCCGAGACTTATGGCGGCGGGGATATATAATAAAAAATTTAAAAAAAGATGAATTTCTTTGGGTAATTTTTCCCGTTTTTTTCTACTAATCTATATAATCCGATGGTAAACGAGTGAAACTGAAAGATAAGCTTTCCGATCCCGGGACTGACCGGTTCGTCGAAAATTATGATTCGTACTATTCTATAATATTTAATTCGATCTATTCGAAAACCGGAAACTTTCACGATTCCGAGGATATCTGTCAGGAGGTGTTTATCCGTTTCTACGACAATCTTGATGAAGTAGAAACTCCGCGCAAATGGCTTTTCGGATGTCTGAGGCTCGTGGTGTTTGATTATTACAAAATGAAGAAGAAAAAAGATATCGATGTAGATGAACTTTTTGATGATATCGGGATGGGGTATGTAAACGGTTTTAGAGATTCCCGTATGCTGATCAAAGGGGCAATAGACGAGATCTGCAGTGAAAGCGGAGATCGCGACGCGTCACTCTTTGAATTGATTGCTGTTTATAATTTTTCTTTTGTTCAGGCGAGTAAACATCTCAATCTGAATTATAAACAGGCAAGGTACAGATATAATGCATTTGCAGAGAGAGTCCTTGCAAAATTTAAAGAGAAAGGGATAAGTAATATAGAGGATCTGCTGTGAGAGATATAGAGATATTAAATACGCTTCTGAAGAAGTATGATCTGATGCTTCCGGTACTCCCCCGTGAGCAGCGGAAAATTTACCGTTCAAAAAGAAAAACTCTTGCGCTGATTCTCGGGAAAAATGAAAAAAGTTCCCTGATGCTCAATGCGGCGGTAAGATTCTATTATATGATGAGAAGTATGGGGATTCAGGCAACTCTTGTTTCCGGTGCGAGAACTGCGGTATTTGCATCAGTTGTCGCTCTTATGGTAATTGCAGGGGGATCAGTTTTACTTCTGCAGAATTATATTTATAATCATGGAGTAATTGCAGTAAATGATTCGGATAATAAAGGATTTATTTCATCAGCGGTTGATCTGAAGATTATCCGTAGCGGTTCTGAACTGATTTCACACAAGGGGGCAGACCCTTTAATTCAGGGGGATGAGATTGTTACGGGAGATTCATCGGCGCTCTTTCAGTTTCCCAATGGTGCAGTAGTGAAAGTTCTAAAACGGAGTACGGTTAAAGCAGTCAGCCTGGGGTCTCAATTCAAATTTGATCTCATACAGGGTGGTATCTTAACCCGTATCCCTCAGATCGGTGCCGGTTCAGGTTATACTGTGCATACGAATGACAGTGTTGTCTCTGTTAAAGGGACTGAATTTGGGGTAACGTATGTGGATAGTAAAACAGATGTGTTTGTAACGGATGGGACAGTAATTGTAAAACATCTCCCTTCAGGCAGAGAGTATGATGTTACAGCGGGGAATTCTTCAGAGGTAAGTGGTGATGGGAAGGTTACACCGATCGATTCAGATCAGTCGCTTATGATGAAAGGGTTTGCAGATCTGATGTATGTGGAATCTCTAAGTACAAAGAGTCCCGAAGAAATACAGGAGATTCAGGATAAACTTAAGGCAACTGATGAGATTAAGAGTGATGAAACGCGGCAGTCGAAGAAACGGACTCTTGAAGATCTTAAAAAAGAGTACGGCAAACTTGATGAGGTTATGCTTTACAGCGGGAGAAAATTCACCGGTGTTATTATTTCACGGGGGAGTATATATAAGATTCTGACATCGGCAGGAGTTGTCTCAGTCCCTGCAAAGGAAGTCAAAGGATCAAAAATAGTTCAGTAGCGTATTTGTGAATAACAGGATTTAAGGGGTGATGTCATTCAGTTAACCGTTGCATCACTTCAGTAAGCCCCCGAAGACCCTGGAGGGAGCTTAATACTCATATGATGTATAATGCAGTTTATGTATATACCAATAATTTTTAAAGAGGTTAAAAATGAAATTCAATATGAAAAAAGTTTATGCGGTAATGTTCTCAATGATGCTTGGATCTATTCTGTCTGTATCCTGCGGTAAGGGGAAATCTGCATCTGCATTTATTTCGTTCTATTCAGGAACAGCAACTATCCAGACTGCTAATGCAGGGCCGCGGCCTGTTAATGTCCAGGATATGGTTAAGGATGGGGATGTAATCGAAACAGGGGACAAATCCTCTGTCATCGTTCAGGTTGGTGATGAGCTTCTTGTGCGTTTCGAAGCCAACACAAAAGTTGTGGTTACTTCTATCTCAGATATAGCAAAAAGAGAGCTAAGTCTTGAAAAAGGTAAAGTTCTTTCAAGTGTTTCTAAACTTAAAAAGGGTAGTGAGTACTCAGTTAAAACTCCAACAGCCGTTGCGTCAGTAAGAGGAACAGAATTCCTTACAGATTTTGATAACGGTAAGACTATTGTTGCAGTGGGGAAAGGTACTGTAAGTGTTGTCAAAATAGAAACAAAAGAAGAGAAGCTTGTAGATTTAGGGAATAGTGTTGTTATAACTGACAAGGTCGAGATGAGAGGTATTAACCAGATTGAGACGCTTGAGCTTAAAAAACTTGAAACGACTCCGGTAATTAAAGATCTGGAAAAGATGTCTCCGGAAGATCTGAATAAAAAATATGAAGAAACAATTAAGAGTGATGAAGAGATAAATGCAGAGATAGAAAAACTCAGCGGTATGTCTTATGAGGATATGAAAGCTAAATATCAGAGAGTCGATGTAATTACAATGTACAACGGCAGAGTAATCAAAGGTGTGATAATGACTCGCGGTGCAAATCTTAAAATACTAACACCATCTGGAGTTATAACTGTTCAGGCAAAAGATGTTCAGAGAACAGGGGTATTGTAAAATTTTCTATATACTCCCGCTCGTTCAGGAGCGGGAATAAACTAATCAGGGAATCTTATGAAAATTAAAAATTTTATCGCTGGAGTTATTACTGTAATTGTATTTGCAATTCCTGCGTATGCAGAATTTGTATTTCTTAAAGATGGTTCTATCGTAGAAGGTAAAATAGTTTCAGATGCAGCAGGTTCAATTACTATTCGCGACAAAGAGAGCAGAGTGAAAACCCTTCAGCGCGGCAGTATAATGCGTGTACTTTATACATCTCTTAAACTGGGCAAAATTTATATCCAGAAACGTGATGGAGAGGGTATTGTGGCCTTCATGGTTGATGAAGATAGGGATTCCTATACCTTCCGTAAGGATTTATATAAGCCGGAGGAGTTTGTAATTGAGAGAAGTGATGTACTCTTTATTGCAGAGAAGAACCCGTCGGGCTTGAAAGGGGTTGCGGAAACAGATCGTGTATCTCTCACATGGCTTCCACCTTATGATGCAGTTAAACATTACAATGTATATTATTCAACCGGTAAGAGTGAGAAATATAAACTGGCAGGAAGTTCATGGGGGAAATCTTATACATTGAGTAACCTTGCGAGTAATAAAACTTATTATATAATCGTTACCAGTGTTGACAGCGATAATTACGAGTCTTCTCCCAGCAACGAGCTGAAAATTGCTACAAAGAATATCCCGCCAGACGCACCTGATGTTATTTCTATGAAGAATACACTGTTAGGTGAAAAGGAGTTTAAATGGGAAGAATCTTCTGATCCTGATGGGAAAATAGTCCAATACAGATTGTATGGTATTTTGAATAAGAAACGTGAAATAATATCCGAAGTAAATAAAACAGCATATATTTCAAAAAAAGAACTGAACTATGATAGGGTAGCAGTAACAGCAGTGGATAATGGCGGAGATGAATCAGTTTATTCTGATTTTTACAGGAAGGCCCTTACTCTCTCTGTAAATCCGATTGCAGTTCTGCCATTCGGCGAGATGAAAGAATTGTTTAATTATGGATATGGTGCATCAATGAACCTCTCAGCTTTAGGATATTTTATTGATGGGTCATTAATTTCTATTGATTCAGGATATATCCGATGGTCGGGTAATAATGAAAATATTAATAATATGAATATGATACCAACTTTATTTTCTGCAGGGTATAGTTTTTACATGACTAATAATATTTCACTGACAGCACTACTAGGTGCAGGAGCTGTGTATATGAGTACAAGTTATATCAATGCTGCTTATGAAGCAGAAAAGAAAAGTACGTTTGAACCTGTTTGTAAAGCCGGTTTATATATGAAATATGATTTTAATGACAGTATAGTGATCTTTGCAGGTGGTAGTTTCTTTTCTATATATGAGCCGAGCAGATTGAAAAACTTTATCGGGACTGAATTGAGTATTGGATATAAGATTTATTAATTTTATAGTTTGAGAGGAAAAATACAATGAAAAGATATTTAATAATCATATTTGTTTTGTCTTTGCTGTTTTCAGTTTCTTGTGATGATTATCTTGATGATTTAAGTTTACAGTCCGGTTTAACAGAAGGTCTTGTAGCTTATTGGCCTATTACAGAAAGCAGCGGTCTATTGATAAAAGACAGTAGTGACAACGGTAATGATATTGTATTAACAAACACTGCAGATCCATATTTTTCTACAGGGCACTCCAATAATGTATTATTATTAGGCGGAACGACAAGGTTGGGGAAAGTTTTAAATCCGACTTTACTTGATCAGAATAATGCACTTTCAGCTTGTATGTGGATTAAGATTACTGGTCTCGATCCGGGTGAAGCTAGTAATATTATTACAATATTTGACAAGGTGTTTTTGTCTTATACTCGTATTAACTCAAACCTTACATTCAGTGTAGCGGATAGCACAACTTCAATTTATCCTATCGTTACTAATATTGTTCCATACCAATGGTTTTATTTAACTGTTGTTTATGATGGAGCAGTAATTAGTATTTTCATAGATGGTAAAAAAGTTAAATCAGAAATTATAAATTGCATAATGGCTAAACCACTTACAGAACTTACATTTGCATCTAGGGGTTATCAGGATAGTGTTTCCATGGAAGGAGCTTTAGACGAAATTCGCATCTATAACCGTCCGTTAAGTCAGAAAGAAATAAAGGCTTTGATGACCATTGGGAAAGATTGATAATTGTAATTTTTTATATAGTCTTATCAAAAGGTGTTACTCTGTAACACCTTTCTTTTTCTTCCTAGTCCGTTTAATCTTACCCATCCGCCTCTTTTTAAACTCGTCAACAAACTCTTTTGAAGAAACATATTTATCAGCAAAACTCACAACAAATGACTCCTGGTATTTCGGAGGAACAACTGTAAGGGGCCACATATGTTTTACTATTATATCTTTTTCAATTTCATTAAGCTCAAAATGTTTCATTGAATTATCAAGTGCAATTTTCGGATGCGCCATGCCGTGATACTTCTTTTTTGCAAGATCAGGAAGGTCATGGTCTCTCCAGTTGTAGAGAAAAAAGTCATGAAGCAGTCCGCCTCGCGCAGCAGATTTGTAATCGAGGTGAAGTATTTTGCATATTTTATAAGAAACATACGACACAACTTTCGCATGTTCATAAATAGAAGAGTTGTGATGAAAAAAATTATGGAGCTGTTTAAAAACATCGTGGTTAAGAATGTCTTCGACTATATGGATATATTCAAGCTCGGCTGCTCTTTTTTCATTAAGGATCGACTCTATTGCATCTGAAAGTTTACCCTTTACATTGTTTACTCTTGATCTAATATTCTCTGTAAGATGCAAATCAAGATAATGGTTCAGATGAGGGAATGCCTCAAGTATTCTTTTGAATGAATCAATAATCTTCTGTGCCTCGACACTGCTCAATGCTGAATATTTGTCGTAAAGAAGTGCAATATCTCTCCTGAATCTATTCAGTGATGCAACGGAGTAAGTTGTATCTGTTAAAAAATACGCTGCAATTCCTGCAGAAAATAAAGTTGAATAAGCCGGATTAATTTTGCTTATCTGTGACGATATAATCGGATGTAGTAGATGAGAAACCCCTATCGCCAGAACTCCCCAGCCAAGTGAAAATACAAGGCTGATTTTACCTTTGAAGTTAAATTTTGTATCAGAGTAATCCCATAATTTGAGATTGAAAGTCAGTTCAAAAAATTCACTTGTTATATACTCAATAATTGAAAGCACGATAACATAAATAAAAAATTGAACAACTATATGCATTGGCGAAATATAATTTTGAATCAGAAGAATTAACAGGGCACCTACACCGTAAACGGGAACAAAAGGACCAAAGAGAAAACCCGGGTTTATGAATCTTTTTCTAGTGAAAGATCTGTAAAGAACTTCAATAATCCATCCAGTGAAGGAGTAAACTGCAAAAAGTATAATTATTTGTACAAAGTTCATTAAGTTTCCTTTTTAAGCGAGTATAAATATATATAACAGAGTAATATGAAATTTCAAGAATGGAACGTTAGATAATTTGTCATCGAAGAATCGGTAGAGATTGATAAATCTAATATTTTTCTTAAAAGTATGAAACGAGTAGATCTACTTCAATTATAAACCACTATAGTATCGTTGGAATATTTTAGTTTATTTAGGTTACAGAAATTTTTATTCTGAACTTAAGTACTTTTCCAAATACTCCGTAAGGTCGCGGATATTTCTTTTTATCATAGCTTTAAATTCAATAGGGATATTCTGGTCCAGTACAACTTTGTAATAATTGATCGCGTCCTTTACATGACGATGTTTAATAAATTCATCCGCTTTCTGGAGCATCGGTTTATATTTATAAAACGAATATTCAAGAATATTCTGTTCCCTTGAAAGACTGAATTCGTCAGGAAGTTTTTTAAAGTCATAACTTACTTTAAGAATCGGCAGTTCTCTTTTTTTGATTCTATCTGCTTTAATAAATTTTTTATAAAAGTCCTGTTCCGCCTTCTGTTTTCCATCGAGGATAGAATCGTTTAACGCGAATTCCTGCTCATCTTTTTGAGCATCGCCGATGATTTCGAACGCGGAATCATCCCCTTTGTTCTTCTCATCTTTAAGGATTTTTTCGAATATATCTTCATCGGTAAGAGTACTGTCATCTTTAATTTGGTCAATATCACGCAACAGGTCAAATTCGTTAGGATCTTCTTCTGCATCGGTATGCTTTTCAATCTCTTTCTCTTTCTCAGTTTTAAGAATCTCTTCAGCGGGTGGTTCCTCTTTTATAGGTTCCTCGGGAATTGATTCTTTTATTCCGATAACCGGTTCAACAGGCTCTGGCTCTTCATCTTTGGATATTTTTTCCTGTTCATCATCGGACAATTCAGCAGCAAAATCATCCTCGGTTACAATTTCTTCACTTACTTCCTCGTATTGAATTTCAGGTTCTGCAAAAAGGGCCTCCTCGACATATAAAGCTTCATCTGTTTCATCGGAGATTTCATTTATAAACTCTTCAGCCTCAAGTGTTGTAATGTCATCAAGAGAGATTTCATCTTCGGGCGGTTCATTATGTATCTCTTCTTCTGGTTTAATCTCTTCCGGTATAATTTCGTCTTTAACCGGAAGTGTGGTCTTCTCCTCTTTCCTCTGCTGATTTATTTTATCGAGAAGTTCCAGTACAGGCTTCGGGTCAAAATGTATCGGGATGGGAGAATCATATTTAGCCTGTATAATAGAGGGCTGATTTTTTGATTCCGGTATCTTGAAAGATGATATATCTTCAATTTTATTATGAAGACTGTCCAGCGAATGTTTCAGACCTGACAGGTTGTCAATCTCTTTGCGTATATCTTTTAAAATCTCATTGTTTTCAGGGGAGTGATCTTTTATTTTATCTTTTTCGAGCTCGTCTTCTTTCATCTCGCGAAGCTTATTGAGTTCGTTAAGAGTGTTTAACCTTTCTTCTGTCAGCTCCTCAAAGCGTTCTTTAAGATTTTTGAATTCATGCTGAAGGTTGGAAAATTCGGCATAATCATCAAGGTCGAACTTATCATCAGGTTTAGACTTCAGTGTTTCGATATCATTTTTAAGAGTTCCAAGCTCTTTCGATATCTGTTCTGAAAGTTTTTCAATTATTTCATCAGTGTTGATGAAACTTTTTTCCGGAATACCAATGTTTATTGTCTGTGGTACTGGCCCGTCAATTCTCAGACGGAGCTCTCCCCCTGTCTGCTGTTGTCCTGTCGCAGCTGAATCCAGTTTCTTTTTGAAATCTTCATCTCTTCTGTGTCTAAAATGGTTAAGGTAGTTTATATTGCTTTCAATTTTACTCCTGACATCACTATCAAGTATCCGTTCTTTCACACCCTTAAAAAGAGAGACTGCAGTTTCAATGTCTCCGCGTTTAGCATAAATTTCGGAATTTATAAGTGCCCTCTTATTTAGTTTAAATCTAGACCCATCGGCAATAATATCATTAGCTGGGAAGGGGAGCTGTATCTGTCCTGATAAATCCTCTCTATCGTATGG
>JBBRFT010000109.1:0-11256 GCA_038241375.1 Spirochaetota bacterium | reverse complement strand
TCCCTTAGGCCTTGTGCCTACTGAAGACTCCTCGGAGACTACGAGGTCGATAGGATGGAAGTGTAAGAACAGAAATGTTTTCAGCTCACCATTACTAATCAGTCGTGAGGCTTGACCATATTATAAAAAACCCGAAGGGATATCCCCTTCGGGTTTTTTCATGCTCAAAATTACTAAATACAGAACAAATTTGAAAACGATAATTTATATTCGCAATTTCGTGTGTTAGTGAATGTAGATTTTGAGTAATAAAAAAGTCCCTTCTTATAAAGAAGGGACTTTTGGAATTAACAATTAAGTCTGCCGGTGTAATCAGCAGCTTTTAAAACCTATTTCTGTGAGTACATCTTGTCGATCTCTGAAGAATATGCATCAAGAATTACTCTTTTCTTTGTTTTTTGTGTAGGGGTGAGCATACCATTCTGTTCAGTGAATCTTTCTGTGAGAATTGTGTACTGCTTAATCTGTTCAAAACCTTCAAGTTCTTTGTTCGCCTTGGCAACTTCTTCAGCAATAAGACCACGGATATTTCCTTTTTCGATAAAATCAGCTCCTACTTTAGCAACTATCGGAACACCCGCTGAGTTATCTATTACTATCTGGCTTTTGTCGTACTCAATTCCTTCTCTGTCAAACTTATCTCTAAAAAATGTTAGACTTGGAACAATAAGAGTACTTATTACAGCACGCTCATCTCCAATAGCAAAAACCTGTTCAATGTACTGGCTGGTTGCGAAGCGGGACTCAACTTTTACCGGCGCTACGTTTTTACCACTGGATAGACAGATGATATTTTTAATACGGTCAACTATTTTGTAATAACCGAATTTATCCACCTCAACCTTATCTCCAGTTTTAAACCATCCGTCAGATGTAAAAGATTCAGCAGTCTCCTGAGGCTTGTTCCAGTATTTATTAAATACGCCGGCACCTGTTATTTCAAGTTCACCAATTGTTGATATACGTAGTCTGCTTCCATTAGAAGCAAGACCTATGGAACCCGGTTTACATGCCATAAGAGGCATATTTGTACAGGCGTTAAAACTCTCAGTTGAACCATATCCTTCACTTACTCTGATTCCTATAATATAGAAAAATTTTAGAAGATCGGGTGATATAGATGCGCTTGCTGAAAATGAATGTTTAAAATTTTTACCGAAAAGAGCTCTTACCTTTGAGAAGAGTTTATCTGCAATTTTATATTTGAATTTCATTCCGAAAGATAGATTACCGGTGATGTCAAAATCATGACCCATGTTGTAGGATCCAGTTTCAGCATCATATCTCTGCATGAAAACTTCTTCACCAACTTTAAGAGCCCAGTCAAAAAGTTTACGTTTAAGTCCCTTATCACCAAATTTCTGCTGGAGCTGGATGTATATTTTTTCATAAAGACGAGGAACACAGTTAATCCAGTGAGGATTGTATCTCTGTAAATCGTCAAGAAGAGTACCGGCAGAATCCGCATAAGCTATTGTACATCCGTTGTAAATTGCGGCTCCCTGACATGATCCTCTGTCGAATATATGTGCCAGTGGGAGGAAGCATAATGTGGTATATTCTGTTTTAAAACCCATTCCGCAATAATTAAAAAATTGATTCACTCCATGCATTCTTGCAGAGCAGTTGTGATTAGTGAGAACCACCCCTTTTCCCTGACCGGTTGTACCTGAAGTATAAAGAATTGTATATATATCATCAAGAACGACTCCGTCTCTTCTTGCTATAAAAGCATCAAAATTTTTACTGTCTTTTTTCCATTCGATACCTGCTTTTTCTAAGTCACCCATACTGATTACGCGCGGATCGCTGCTTTTGAATTCACGGTCCATAACAATAATTTTTTCAAGTTTCGGCATCTCTTTGAAGCCATCGAGCATCATCTTCAGAACATTATCACCCCTTAAAAAAAGGAATTTGCTTCCTGAATCATTTACAATATAAGATGATTCTTTGAATGAGAGTGTGGGGTATATCGCAACACTTACTCCATTTGCACACGCTAATGCCATATCTGCATGAGTCCAATATGGACCGCTTGCAGCCATAATTCCAGCCATGTCCTGTTTACCGAGTCCGATGCTCATCAGTCCGCAGGAGTAATTTTCAACTCTTGCATAAGTTTCACCGTAGGTCATCTTTCCATTACTGTCACCGTTATAAAGAGCTGCATTAAAAAGCTGAAAGTCCTTGGCGGCGTAAGTTGTAGAATTTTCAACGAATTTTTTCGCAACTGTAGGAAGCTGAATTTTTTCCCATTCCCACTGATCTTTCCATGGAAGATTAAAATAATCAATATTTGCCATAGTGGTTCCTCTGTTGTTTTTTTATTTTTTTATAACTATTCCATAAGTTTTTGTACAGAAAATGTAGAAAAACTCAGCTTTATTGATACAATATTGTGACGGAATGTCAAGCAGTTTGCAGTTTTCTATTTACAAAATGTAATTAATTGTCTTATTTTGTGAATGACGTTCTTTTTTTTAGTATATAAAAATTAGTTAGACTAAACTTTACTATTTCATATCCCAGAAGAAATCCTTGTTCGTAAGCTCTTTTTCCTTATCTGGAGGTTCAATTTTAAATTCACTTTTTATCATTTCGTTTGCGTAAATAATTTTTACCTGATCCTGAAGATCTAACGTTTCTTTCTCCCAGTATTCTTCAGTTCCGAAGTGAGGAAAAATCTGCGGAAATGCGGGATCATTCCATCTTCTGGCAATCCATGCAGCATAGTTTATATATCTTAATCCTCGGAGCGGTTCAATCAGCTTCAGCCAGGAATTTTCAAAATCACGGAACTCTCTGTATCCCTGAAGAAAAAGATTAAGTTCACGTTGAGAATTACTGTCCCGGGAA
The DNA here is from genome assembly GCA_038241375.1 of Spirochaetota bacterium. Lineage (GTDB taxonomy): Bacteria > Spirochaetota > UBA4802 > UBA4802 > UBA5550 > WRGT01. The sequence continues at coordinate 8,397 of JBBRFT010000109.1, read as the reverse complement.
CTTATGAGCATCCAGATATCCTGAACTGCAGGTCCAGCAAGAAAATCATCAAAATCCAGGAAGAAGAAAGCCTCATCTCTCTTTAGCAAGTTACCTAAGTGACAGTCTCCGTGAATTCTGTGAAAAGGTACACCGGGTATCAACGAGTTATATACTGTTACTATTTCATTAACTGCTTCGGAGTATCTTTTTATGCAGTTCGCAGGGAGAAAATTGTTGTCTGTAAGAAACTTAAGTGAGTTGATTCCATAAGCTTCTCCGGTTAATCTTAATCTGTGTTTTATTTCTTTTGAAGCTCCGTTGTTATGAATCCGTCCGAGAAGTCTACCAACATTAATCATGTCGGAATTAGTCAGTTCATCCGGTATTCTGCCTCCAGTGCGGGGCCAGATTGCGAAGAATACTCCTTCAGCTTCATGGATAGTTTTTCCGTCGGAAAAGGTTAACGGGGCACAGACTGGAATTTCATCATCAGAAAGATCAAATAGAAATTGGTGCTCCTCGTGAATCTGCTCCAGTGACCATCGACCGGGTCGGTAAAATTTTACTATTATGTGTGTGTCATCTTCAAGCTTCAGATCATACACGCGATTTTCATAACTGTTTAGTACCATATAGTGGCCGGTTATAAAAAAGCCGCTTTTTTCAACAGCTTCAATTACTCTATCGGGAGTGAGGTCATAAAATGAATTACTCATAGAAATCCTTTTGATTTATTTCAATTATTAATGATATATACAATTTATAAATTTTATGTGATAGTAAAAATTTAATGATATAAGCATTGAATATATTTTATATTAAGTTTATAATAGTTATAGCTGATATAAAGCAAATACATTTATATAATATGGATTTTTTGTTTCTATTATAAATTATTAGTTAAATTTGTCTCTGTAGTGCCATGATTAAACGAATACCAAAGATCGATGATTCCTGTGCAGTTAAATTTTTTTTAATATTATCGGTAAATTGATGAATATAATGGGTATATTAAAATTTTAATAAATGGTATATTTAGATGGTAAGTATATTGGAAAAAGCTGATAAACATTTATCGCGCAGAGGTAAAGTCTATTTTATTGCAGCAGTGATGTTTTATATTATTTTTATAATAGGCTTTGTTTTTCTGATGAGAAAATACGAAGGTGAATATGTTATAAAAGACATTGACCGCAAACTGCTGATGGGGGCGAAAACTCTTCCTCAGATTCTTCCCGCTGATTATCACGACAGGGCCTTAAATTCGAAATCCATAAGTTCGGCCGAGTGGACCGATATTGAGAATAAGCTTACTATATTAGCAGAATCATCCGGAGTTAGATATGTCTGGAGCGATATACAGATCCATGGTAAAGTATATTTAACTACATGCAACAAAACAGAGCAGAGTAGTGCGGGGGATCTTCAGATTTATTATTTTATGCCTTACACGGATGGAGTAAGTGATGAAGAGATGAAAGCCTTCAATAGCGGTGAACCTGTATTTGCAAATTTTACTGATAAATGGGGGCACTTCAGAGCTGTTTTTATACCATATACTTCACCCGGAGGGAGAAAGTATTTATCCTGCGCTGAGTATACTATCGATTATGTTGAAGAACTTTTAAACAAAAGTCAGTTTCTTTCTATGCTTGTTGCCATGAGTTTTTTTATCGCATTTCTTCCTGTATTTTTTGCGTACATATATAATTATAAAATAGAATCCAAAGCGCTGGAAATTCATGCTGCAGCCCTTGAAAAAAGCGAAGAAAATCTTAGAATAACACTTCATTCTATTGGTGACGGGGTTATCGTAACGGATAGGAATGGCTTTGTTACTATTATGAATCCTGTCGCGGAAAATCTTACTGGGTGGAGTGCACAATCTGCACGGGGTTTGATAATATCTGATATTTTGAAAGTTAAGAATTCCGAAACAGGTAAGGCTATATCATATTCAGCGGACAGATTTGAAAAGTATGAAAGTAAAACAAAATTGATCAGAAATAAAATTCTTGTATCAACTGATGGAACCGAGAAGACTATTTATGAAAGTGCATCTCTTATTAAAGATAAAAACAATGGGTCGTTCGGAGCAGTAATAGTAATTCGTGATATTACAGAATACCAGAAACTTGAAGATGAACTCAGGCAATCACAAAAACTTGAATCTATCGGGCAGCTCGCAGGAGGGATTGCTCATGATTTTAATAATATGCTTGGGGCTATTATGGGGAGCGCAGAACTTCTTCTGATTCATTTAAATAAAGACGACGTTCTTAGGAATTACGGAGAGACTATTTTAAATGCTTCTGAGAAAGCAGCGGAGCTTACACATAAGCTTCTTGCTTTTTCGAGAAAAGGAAAAATTAAGAATGAACCTGTTGATGTACATAAATCAATTGATAATGTAATTACTCTTCTTCAGCGAAGTATCGATAGAAGAATTGAGATAGTTTTTAGTAAAAAAGCAGAACAGAGCATAGTAATGGGTGATAATACATTAATTGAAAATGCAGTTCTGAATATAGGAATTAATTCCCGTGATGCCATGACTGAAGGGGGAATTATCAGAATAATTACTGATAATGTTTTTCTGGATGCGAAATTCTGTGAAATATCTCCTTTTAAAATTAGTCCTGGAAATTATATTGAGATAAAAATTCTGGATAATGGTTCAGGAATACCTAAGGATATTCAGAATAATATTTTTGAACCTTTTTTTACTACAAAGGAACAGGGGAAAGGAACAGGTCTTGGTCTTTCCGCAGTCTATGGTACAGTTAAGGAACATTCAGGAATGATTAAACTTGAAAGCGAAGTAGGCGAAGGTACTGCTTTTCTTATTTTACTCCCTGTTGTTGATGATGAAGGTGAAAGAGACGTGAATGATGAAAGATATACTTACAAAGGCGAGGGTGTGGTTCTTATTGTTGATGATGAAAAATTGATCAGAGAATCAGTCTCCAGTCTTTTGAAGAATATGTGTTATGATGTATTGACTGCTGAAAACGGAAAAGAAGGGGTTGATCTATTTATAAACAACAGAGAGAGCATTTCTCTTGTTATTCTTGATATGATAATGCCCAAGATGGGTGGGAGAGAGACTTTTCTACAACTCAGGGAGATAAATCCTTCTTTGACTATTATTCTATCCTCCGGTTATGCACGCGATAAAACAGTACAGGAGCTTCTTGAAATGGGTGCTGCCGGTTTTATTCAGAAACCTTATAGGAGTTCTGAACTTGCGTATACACTGATGGAAATTGACAAAAAAAATAGGAGTACAAAAAATTTATAATCGGACACCCTATAGAAACAAGTTTGTTCTATCTGGAAAAGAAATCAGTTGAACTTGAAAATCATAAAAAGGAACTGAAGCTTTTTGAACCGGATCTTGCAGATCTGAAAAAAAATTAGTTGAAAGAGTAAATCGATTTAGTGCTGAAATATAACCGGAGGTTTTGAATGTTTGATTTTATTATGAGCGATGCTCAGATTAAACTGAGAGATGAAGCACGGGAATTTACAAAATGGGTCCCACGCGAACTGATACTAGCAATGGATGCCGAGGAGATTCATTTCCCCCATGAATATCTTAAAGAGTGCGGAAGACGGAATCTTCTGGGAATTAGAATTCCGGCTAAATACGGCGGCCGCGGTTTAGGATGGGTTGAGGATGGTATTGTTGCTGAGGAGATTGGTGTCGCCAGTTATTCTCTCGCTTGCCTTTGGGGAGTTGGTGCTGATATTGTTTGTGAGGCAATTGTCAAATACGGAAGTGAAGAACTCTGTCAGGAGATTGTTGTTCCTCTTCTTAAAGGTGATGTCTATGCAGCGGAATGCCTTACTGAGCCCCGTGGAGGTTCAGATTTTTTCGGAGCCACTACAACTGCTAGAAAGGACGGAAGTGACTGGATCATTTCCGGACAGAAGAGATTTATTGTTGGAGCAGAAGGTGCCGATTGGTTTATGATATATGCTGTAACCGATCCCGATGCTCCTGCTCACAAAAGAATGACATGTTTTATGGTCCCTAAAACTAAGGGTGTTGAAACTAAGTATTTATACGGGCTCATGGGTGTGAGAGGGGGCGGAGCAGGGCGTCTTATACTCGACGAGGTTAGAGTTCCCGAGAGGTACGCTCTTAACGGGCTTAATAGAGGATTCGAAGTCTTTATGGCGAATATGATTCCCGAAAGGCTTGGTACTGCTGCAATGACAATAGGTTCGGTACGTCCGGCACTTGAAATTGCTACGAGATATACTTCACGAAGAAAAGCTTTCGGCACTGAGATTATGAACTTTCAGGCGGTTGGATTTAAGGTTGCGGATTGTGCAATGAAGATGGATGCAATGAGATCTATGGCATATACAACTGCTCTTGCTATTGATTCCGGAAAAACCGACGCGGGTAGAAACCGGCGAATGGTTTCTCAGACAAAAAAATTCATTACCGAGGGAGCTTGGGAGGTTGTCAATAACTGTATGCAGGTTATGGGGGGAATTGGTTATACAAATGTTTTTCCAATAGAGCGGATTCTTAGAGATATAAGATTATCTATGATATGGGTCGGTTCCAATGAAATTATGCAGCATATAATTCAGACCGAGTGGTATAAGGAATCTCTTAACAGGAAAGATGATGTAAGGGATGTAGAGATGGATGCGATAGCTGCTTTTGAACCTGATGAGAAAATTTATGAATGACAAGAATAATCAACAAAGAGGATTTAAGAAGACGGTGTTTTTAAGGCACCGTCTTCATATTAATATTTAAAGAAATTTCTTCAGTTTGCTCTTTGCTTTATCTTTTGCTTTATCAGTTTTCTCTGCGGCTTTTTCTTTCGCTTTATCCTTAGCAACATCCTTAACCTGTTCTGTTACATTTCCTGCAACGTCTTTAAGAGCATCTTTTACTATATCTGAAAGAGACCCAAGTTTAGGATGAAGGAGTTTTACATCAGGTTTTGAGGCAGAACCTTTAATTCCATATTTCAGGTATATTTCACCACTCTCATTAAGCATCGGTTTTACTGCAGCTTCAGCTATTACTTCAGGTTTGATGTAATTTTTTGCTTTGCCGGTAATAGCTTTTTCTGCAAGTTTTGCAGTTTGGGCTTTTACTTTTTCAGTATTCTTTTTTGCCAGAGTCATATCTGAATTCAGATTCAAATTCATTGAAGCGACATTTACTGTTCCACCGAATGAGAGTGCATAATCATCGTTTGCAATTTTACCCTCTGAAAGAGTAACCATATTCTCTTTATAGTGAACTTTGACATAACCGTTTTTCCAATTCAGTTCCTTTTTTAGAAAATCAAACTTACCGGAATATTTTGCTATCTGCTCAACATTTATCATCTCGTTAAAAACCTGCAGTCCTGTTACGCTTCCGTAAGGGGAGCCCGCTTTTATTGAAATCTCAGGATTCAGAATTCTTGTTTTTTTGTCGAATGGAATTACATTTCCGGTTAAATCGAATGCAACATCAAATGACTGAACACTTCCAGATTCAGGTCTGCTTAAAGTTTTGATGCCGGCAAACACTTTTAATGATATGCTATTATTTTTTTCAAGATCTTTCGGGTCTATTTTTATATCAAAAACTTTTGCGGTTACTTTATAAATATTCAGTTTCTGTCCTGAAGCTAGATCTGAAAAATTAATATTTCCATCCTGCATACCTACTGATCCGATATTAATTGCAACTGGTATGTCGTCAGCAGTTAATGGTTTTGATTCCTCTTTCGGTTTTGCTGCCTCTTCCTTAAGTTTTTTTTCAAATTCTGCTTTCTCTTCCGGTGTAAGAGGCTTTGTTACGAGCAGATCTGAAAAATTGAAAGCACCGCTTTTGTATCTTACAATGTTTATCTGCGGGCCGTTAAGCATAAGTTCATTCAGGACAAATTTTCCGCTTAATAGAGGCGGGATTGATATTTTAAAATTAAATGATTTCATCGAAGTAAAAATCTCTTTATCTGCAACAGGTTTAGTTTTTAATGCTTCGATCTCTTTTTCAGACTTGAAGTTTGAAATTTTTACATCTTTAACTGAAAATCCCGATACGGCAGAGAATAAACCGCCGCTTACATCTCCGATTCTTACCTGCCGATGAAGCTGCTTCTCCATCTGATTTTCGATAAAAGGCTTATCTATCATAATCATTGCAATTATTCCTGCGATGATGATTAACAGAAAAATACCACCGAAAAATATAGATGTCCATTTGAATATTTTTTTAATGATTTTTGTCTTCTCTTTATTAACGCTCATTTTGTACTCCTTTATTAAAAATTAAAATTATTTCGTTAAGTTTTGTCCGGAATAGTATAAAATTTATTTTAATGTTTCTATGCATTATTATTTATAACATACTATAGCATTTTACGAATTGATTAGAGCATCGTCATTTCGAACCCCCGTCAATTATTCGGGTGAGAAATCCATTTTTAAATAACACAGATTTCTCAGTCGCAGATAATATATAAACAAAACATCCTCTGAAGCTCCTTCTAAATGACAACGTAAACTTCTGTCATTTAGAACCTCCTTCAGTTCTTCAGGTGAGAAATTTCATTTTTTATATAAATCAATATACGATGACAGATTAGAAATTGTTTCTAAAACATGATTCCTTAATAATAATTCTTAGAATCGATTTTAAATCGCTATAATTGATAATATTTTAAATCAACTTCTTTGTCAACTTCTTTGATATTTTGAATCTATTGAAATTTGTAATTGTTCAAAAATCAGTGATAAAATTTCGCCTCATCATACGAAGGCACTTCTGAAATAAAATGCCACGGATTTTGGGTAGATACTGAATTTTAAAATAATTAAGAATAGAGAAAATGTAACTGCTCAAAAACCAGTGGTAAAATTGTTCTCCGCCGCGCCAAAGGCGCGGCGGAGATAAAACACCACCGGTTTTTGAGTAGATACGAGAAAATATAAGAATAATTTAAAAAATGCATAGAATAAAATGAACTAAAAAATTAAATAAGCGAAATTATAAATTAAAATTACTAACAGCAGTAAATTAATATCTGCTGGAGGGGATCAATGGCAAAAGGATATGAAGTAAATAAAAAAAGGCAGGAGGAGCTGAATCTGCTTGGACGTGAGCTTGCACGAAGATCGGGTTCAAAGTGTGAAATCTGTCTTGCATCGGGAACAAAGCTTAATGTATTTGAGATTCCTCCTGCAGCCGGTGAACCCGATTCAGAGAGGTGTGTTTTTATTTGTGATACATGTTTATCCGGAATTTTTGAACCGCTGAAACTTAATGATCACTGGCGATGTCTTAATGAGTCAATCTGGAGTGAAGTTAAACCGGTAAAAATTCTTTCTTTGGTACTACTTAAAAAAATTTCGTCGAAAAATTCATGGGCAGGGGATATTGTTGAAGAGGTGTACCTTGATGAAGATGATGAGGAGTGGATCAACAGTTCAGGATTGTGAAAGTTCGTCAGGATGAGGATGATTAATCGGGAATATGATTGTAAAGACTGTACCTTCCCCGGAACTGTTTATTGAAACATCGGCATTGTGTTCTTTAATAATCCTATGACTTAGCGAAAGACCAATCCCAGTACCTTTCCCCTTCTGTTTTGTGGTAAAGAAGGGAGTCCAGATTTTCGGGATGATATCTTCGGGAATACCGCTTCCATTATCTTCGATGATCAGCTTAACTATTCCGTCATTGAAAGTTGTTGTTATTTTTATTACACCGGTAAAAATAGCGTTACTTTCCATTTTTGATACTATTGCGTCTTTTGAATTTAATATTAGATTTATGAATAGTTGTTCCAGGGAGAGATTATCTCCATAAATTCGCGGTACCGAATCATCAAGGACAAAGATAAGATCTATATTACTATTTTTCATCTGATTGCTTATAAGTTCAATCGCATTTAAAATGCAGGCATTCAGGTCAGATTCCTGAAATGAAAATCCGCGTTTTCTCGAGAAAGTTCTTATATGATCGATGATGGAAGACGATCTATCCACAAGGGATGAAATTTTGATTAGATCAGATACTGCCTGCATATGATCAAAATCATCATAATTAATATCATCAATCATATTCTGTGAAAGACATTTAATCCCCGTAAGCGGCTGGGCCAGCTCATGCGCTATACCTGTTGTTACTTCCGCGAGACTGGCATGTCTTGCAATTTGAAGGAGTTCAATATCCTTCTGAGAGATTATTTTTTTTAATGTGTTATTGCTCTGCCGAAGCCGGGTGATTACCTGGTTGAGTCTCTTGTTCAGATTATTAATGCTGAATAGCCTGAGGCTTATAAAGTGAAGACGTCGCGAATACTCATACAACACGAAGAGTGTTATTATTATGCTTAACAGCAGAAGCGATACGATAAGTACTGTTTTATTATGTGTGTGATTATA
>JBBRFT010000108.1:0-11339 GCA_038241375.1 Spirochaetota bacterium | reverse complement strand
ATACCAAGTCTACTGATAAGTTCAACAGGAGTGATCCTTTTCGAATTGTGTACTTCTGTTATAAAATTTTGAATCTTCTTCTCTGCAAAACCATCTACCCCTTCAAAATCCATTTCTGTGAGTTCATAAAGATCTTTAATACCTTTAATCCGTTCAAGATCGAAGAGTTTACGTATCGACGCTTCGGCAACATTCTCAATATTACAGCTTTTGACCCAGTATATAATCCGCTGAATTATCTGCTCTTTACATTCCGGATTAATACACTTCAGATGAACCCCCGATTGAACAGGGATGCTCCCGCAGGAAGGACATTCGCGGGCTATAATCACATCGCTAAAAATTTCACGATTTTCCGAGCTTTTATTACCATAAACGAAGGGGATTACATCATTGGCTCTCTGAACAATTAAAGTATCCCCTCTCTCTATTTTCAGTTTTTTAACGTTCTCATAATTGTTTAATGTTGCTCTTCCAAGCTTTGCTCCGCCGATTACAACAGGTTCAAACAAAGCGACAGGAATCAGGTTACCCTGGCGGCTCACCTGCCATACCACATCATTAAGTATTGTTTCACGAAACTCCGCAGGCGGCTTCAATGCTATGGCATAGTGGTGATGATGATCCAACATCCACCTGCTGTCTATTTCTTCAAAGAGTCGGCCGTCATCCACCGACACAATAAGTCCGTCCGTTTCATACTCCCACTGACTTCTAAAACTTTCCATGTACTGATTGTAGAATTTTTCAATTTCTCCCGCATCTGACACAAGTAGGTAATTAACTGCGTTGAATCCGTTTCCGGCGAGAATATCGATGCTGTCTGCTTCGGAATTACACGATTCAATTCCGCTCAGCTGATAGACAGCGAATCTCACATATTTAAGATCACCGCGATTCTCCTTCCTGTTTATAAGACCAACGCAGTTATTTCTTAGAGGTCTGCCCCCCGTATCAAAATCTGTACCGCGAGGAAGATAAAGTTCACCCCGCACTTCTATATCATCCTTTGTAAATTTAACAGCAGCCGGGATATCCTTTACATACTCCGCAATATGAGTTATATCCTGTCCGTATTCACCGTCACCCCGTGTTGCGACATAAAGAAGTTTACCGTTTTTATATCTGCATGCAGCAGAGAGACCATCAATTTTAGGTTCAATAATAAAAGATTCTCCCTCACTAAGCGCCAGTCTTTTAATCCACACATTTATATCATCTATACTTTTAGCTTTCCCCATTGAGAGCATGGGGATCTGATGTTTTATCTTATCCGCTGAAGACGACCACGATCCGATTGATGAAAAATATTCATTCTCCGGGTCAACGGCACGGAGCTGATCCTCAAGGTCATCAAACTCCGCGTCTGTCATAGCGGGAGTATCGGTATTATAATATGACTCTTTTGCTTCAATAAGTAGTTTTACAATTACATCACTATTCATCTGAATTTAATTTCTCCGATACTTTTTTTATAGAACTTAACCTGATTATAACACTGTAAAGATATAAGAATCCTTTAAAATAATCAATATGATTAAAATAACAGCCCCTCAATTTTTTTTATAAGCAATATATAGATAAGCAAATCCGGCGACCTGGACGGTTTTAAATGTACAGCTGTTCCGATTATACATGATTATTCACATTATAACCATATCAAGAATTAAATATTATCAACGCCGTTAATTAATGAAAAAAAAGTGAAAATTTTTATTGACTCTGCATTGATCTATATTAATATTAAATAGAGTATTATAATACTAAAGGAAGGAAAAAATGAAAAAAATTCTAGTTCTAATTATATCATCACTTATGATGATAGCGCTTCTAAGTTCTTGTGCTCAGGCTCCTGTGACAAAAGCTGACACAACAACACCGACAGTTAAAGCAGATGACGGCGGAGATTTCGCTGTAAAAGCAATTAACAATCAGGTTAAAGGATTTTCTATTGACGGTTTCAACGGCGGAAGCGCAAAACTAAACAATAATGAAGACCTTGAAAACATGAAAAAAATCGTTGCGCTTGTTAAACCGATTATTGATCAGGTTCCAGCAGGATATGTAATGCAGATTACAGGTCATGCGGCTGATTATGATGGTAAAGCAAAACAGATGAGCGTTTCAAAAGCAAGAGCAGAAAAAATTTATTCTGAACTCAAAAAAGCCGGAGTTGCACCTGCAAAAATGACTTACAAAGGTGTTGGAATTAACGAACCATCATCAGGTTATGATGCAAAAGACTTCAAACAGAGAAGAGTATCTTTCGTAGCTCTTAAAAAGTAATTTTACTTCCGTCCATCCCCCGCCTTAGGCGGGGGTTCCGACCACCTTTTATACCCGATAAAATTGCACTGTTATTTTACAATTCTGTTTTTAACACTTACATCGCGAAGTACAACATCGGGCATCTTCTGATCAAGTGATTTTAAAAATTCAATAACTTTAGATTTATCTATAAGAGTAGGATCACTCTCCATTCTGAATTTTGACGATGAAACATATTCATCAAGCTTTCCGGAAAGAGTTTCCATAAGAATATTCTGCCACTCAAGGGATCCCCTTTTCTCAAAATAATCATAAAATTCAAACTTATCTTTAAACTTCGGAAGTTCCGTTTGTTCAATTTTCCATGCAGGGAGAGAGATGTCGGCACCTGCAGTAACGTTTCCACGGCTCCTCTCCATTACTGACTTTATTGAGCTTATAATAAACTCGCGAATTTTCCTGTCGCCTTCAAGAAATACAGCCAGTTCTCCGGCGTGGGCAAACTTCGGATTCTGCAGATTTTTTTCTATATACTCATCCTTCGACATCCCCTGCCCGGAGGCACGTTCGCCGGTACCATCGCCATCCATAATATCCATGATCACCAGAGAATACTCCCTGCGGAACTGCAGCTTTCCATCCGCTGGATTCTTCGCAAGAATCCCCAGTCCGCTTACAACTTCGCCAAGAAGGTCAGCCTGAATTTTTTCAAATCCCCCCTGCTGAATAATCTTCTTCTCCAGTTCAAGAATAACACGTTTATAATTCTCCCGGGCCTCAAGTTCCTTAAGCTGCACGGCAAGTTTCTCTTCATATGAATAAGCACCCTCTTTCTCCTCAAGGATCTTCAGTAAAACAAGTCCCGACCAGAGTTTAGCCGGATTGAGATAATTTGTTTTTCTGAACGGATCGGGAAAATATTTTGCATCAAATGAAGGGTGGTTGAACAGATGCAGCGGATGGCTTCTCTCTGAAATCAATGCGTGATAATCAATGACACTCTCTTCGAGTGAGTTTATTTTAAATATAGGGAATCCGAGAAGCACTCCAATCGAAATCATCTCATATGGCTTACAGAGATTAGGGACTTCAAATGTTTCCACGCTTATATCCGGATCGGCATTCTCTCTTTTCTTATAATGATTCATACGCGGAGGAAGATCATTAGGATTCCCCTTATCCGGCTCATCACCATCCTCGTATGTGTTCAGAGGAAAATTGGTTACAGTTCTGAAATATTCAACGGAGCTGAGACCGGAATTATCCAGATAAATATACGGCCTTGAAAATCCGTCAAGTTTTTCAAGAAGTCTGTTAAGCGGGACTTTTCTTTCATCGAGTATCTGCTTGATCGAAATAGATTCAAAACTGAATCCTTCAAATCTTGAATATATAAGCTGAAACAGCTTCTTTTTGATATTGTCAATTTCTATCTTAAGTATTGTTGTTTCGCTTAAAGTAAGACCATTCTCTTTATCGGGATCGGCATAAAGAATTTCTTTAACCTCGTCTATATTTTTATCTTTCAGATCGCCGAATCTGATGCTGATCAGATCTTTAACTTCAGATGCATCCATCTCTATGATTGCAAGTCCCTCTGTTGATATCAGATAAGTCTGAATAAACTGATCTGTGTCATCCTCACGGTCAAACTTTATAAAGTTGACTTCGCGGCAAAGATCTTCAACTGAAAGACGTGAATAAAAATATTTTTCAATAAACGCGTTTATCTCTTTCCCGCTGATAAGATAGAAAAAGAGAGGATTCTTCTCCTCTAAAAGTTTAAATCTTAAACTTTCTATCTCCTTCATCAGTTCATTCCGGAGTGCGGAAACTTTTTCAGATAAAACACTTATCTCCGAATTTTTTATATCAAACAGTACCGCGCGAAGTTCCCGAGTAAAAGCTTCCGCCGCGGTAAGCATCGATTCATATACAAGCTGACCGAAATTAAAAGCAGCCATCTCCACTACCGCTTCTGCTGCCTTAATGTCGGGATCTGCTGATTTTTCGGCCTTTTCAAGAATTTTCTCCATATCATCGGATGAATATCTGGCAAGAGCCACTCTCTCGCGGTAATATCTCTTCTGATAAAGATCGAGTTTTTCAAGGATAAGATCCGCCGCCATTGCGGAAAAAAGAAAACCCCGTTCCGGATCAGTAATATACTTCCCGGTTTCAGCTACCAGTATACCCTTTATCTTCTCAAGCTCCAGCCTGTAGCGCTTTTCCATTCTCGCCATCATACCCGACTTGAGCTTTTCAAGTTCACCCTTGCCGTAGTCACGGATAACATTTTCAATAAGCATCGTAACAGCATGCTTATCTCCGCTTTGCGATGCCGAGGCGAGTTTTTTCCGGTACGATGTCATCTCGACTCCGATGTCGGCTTTGTAGTCGGGATATGTCCTTTCGAAAATCATTCTGCAGTCAAGACGGAGAGCACGCACCAATCCGCGGTTTATATCACCGAGTGTCTCGGACATAAGTCTGCCCTTTACCGGCTGAAAGAATGCATCGATCATTTTCACTGCCATAATCCTGTAACCGATCTCTTTCAGATCCGGAACCGGATATATAACTCTTGATATTCCGAATGAATTGTAACTGGCCTTTCTCTGAGATTTGCCATCTTTCGGAAGAAATATTGAAGCTCTTGTGGAATCATTAACCATACGCTCTTCAATTGCACCTCCGACAATTGATGATACAAAAGTGGAGATAAACTGACCGGTTAAATCCTGAACCTGGTCGCGCCCCTGAAGAGAGTTACCGGCCATATTTTCAACATCAAGCAGATAGAGCATGCCGTCATCAAAAAGCCTGTCTGCAACCTCGACTGTCCGGCCCGAAGGATATGCGGCTCGGAAAGTACCTCCGCTCATAAAATAATCTATCTCTTTTAATGCGGCATAAGCATTAGCCCTTGCATTCCGGTTACTTACAACTCTCTTAAATGCAGAAGGGAGAACAAGTATGCCGTAAATTCGAGGTTTAGGCCAGTGATCCTTGAATATATCCCGTACCATTGCGGCAAGATCAAGGATCATCCCGTTACCCGTCCCTCCGACAATTGAGGCTGTAAGAAATATAGAGATCTGCCCTTTACGTCTGGTGTGGGCAACTCTGAATTTAAACTCCTTCCCGTCGAAATTTCCGCCACTCACTTCAAAGTAGTATCCATTCTCATCACATGGAAAAGATTTCATCTCCACTTTACCATCAATATGCGGACAAAGAACAGACTTTGCCAGCGCATCGGGTTCGATGATAGTTACAAAATGATCAGCCGGAATCTTATCGCTGAAATTATACCTGTTGACTCCTCTTTTAATCTGAAAGCTTATTACCTCATCCTTTTTATCTCCCCCCTCTTTAACATCCATGAGCTGAAAATATTTAGGATCATCGGTAAGATTATCAAGCCTGTCCCTCTCATTAATGAGAGCTTTTCTTATATTGTCCTCGTTATAAAAAAATGCAAGCCGACCCAGAGGGCGTGTCTGATTAGCACCCTGACCGGCACGGGTGGAAATATCATAAGCATCGGGATTCGGGAGCCAGTCAAAACATGGATCATTGGCGTGCTTGTCCCGCAAAAATTCCATTGAAAGCTCGGCAGGTGTGGGGGATGAGAGATAGAGCATCCGGCGCTCCTCCTGAAAAAACTGATCCGCCGGAAATCGGTATTTCCCCCCTTTACCTTCAATACTGGTTTCAATATCTGTTGTATCTATGCCGACCCACCTCATATAACGGTGAGCCTCGGCAGGAATATTCTTCTCTATCCAATTCTTGGCAGAGAGCACCCCCTTCATACCGGAGCCCCCTATGCCTATGACAATCGATTTCCTTACCGTCGGTTTGTCATCGTTGATTATATTCTGAATCGATTTATACAGAGCATCATTTGCCATATTATTTTCCTGTCGAACTGAATGGATCCATCATGGGATAGAGGCCCTCATTACTCGGAGATGAAACATCATATCCTGGATAAACTCTGTATAGCCGGAGAAGAAAATTCTTCTCGTACTTCGGAATACCCGCAGCGGTCTTCACCTCATACTCCTGATTGAAAAGATGAAATTCAAAGTACCCGTTTACAAACTTTTCATCCTGATTCAGTCTCTCACCAATACGGATACGAATCGGCTGTTTCGGATCGATAATAGGGAAAGTGGGATCGCCTGCCGGATCCTCCTCCTTCATAATAAATATCCTTTCGCGTGACCCCATCTGCCTGAATGAATCCAGGCCGGGATAATAGATCAAAGCTTTACCCTCACGCCGAAGGTCGAGTATATACTCTTCGGAGATACTCTCAGGAAGATTATATATATCTTTCTCATCTCTGTTTTCCATAATACGGATATGAATATTTAGATGATCATTCATTATCTCCGTGGAAAAAGTTTTAATACTACCCTCTGTCTGTCCGATAGTTATAAGCTTCTCAGTAACATTTTCTTTAGCCAGTGAGTACTTAAAGATCAGTCCCGGGTCGGGAAGATCCTTTGGATCTATGGCTCCCTTAACAGCTGACTTCTTAGGTTTAACTTTTAATTTTGAAGATTCGTCCGGTTTCTTTTCGGCGGATAGATCTATAATCTCATCTCCGGTTTTTCTTGCTCTGTTAAGCGATATCCTCTGCAGTACCACAGCCAGTACAAGTATCACTATTACAAGAACGGATCCTATGAGCAGAATTTTATAAAATTCAATATCTTTCTGCAGCTCGTATATCCGGGGATCCAGCTGCTGGAACATGACCAGTGAATAGATAAATTTAAACATTACTCCCCCTGAAAATCAAATATTTATAGAATGGATGTAACCGTCAGTGGAACCGAAAAATATCCGGTCCCCTGCGATGAGAGGCTTGCCGTATATATTACCATCGGACTTAAATTTGAAAACTTCTTTACCTGTTGCCAATTCAAGAGCATAGAGAGCGTTATCAGCCGAACCGAACCAGATACGCCCATTATGTATAACTGGTTCTGTCCTTATCTTTCCGCCTGCTGCAAACTGCCACACCCGCTTTCCAGCAGAATCAAGACAGTAGAAAATCCCCGAGTCAGAACCGAAAAAAAGATGTTCAGCACCGTTTATCTTCCCTGATACTATGTTGCTTATCACAGATGACTTAACAACAAAGTTCCATTTATATGTTCCGCTCGTTTTATCCACAGCATAAACATAACCATCTGTAGTCGCTGCAGCAACAAAGCCGTTTGCCGGAGAAACGAAGGGCTTCATTCTGCATGCGCCGCTGAGCTCATATTCCCATATTTTCTGGAGCTTGCTTCCGCTGTAATCAAATCCGAAAAGACGTCTGTCCTCCGATCCGATAAAAAGCATACCGGAATCAACAGCTGGAGTTGAGACGGTTCCATTTATCGAAACCGCCCATACTGGATTGCCGGAACTTTTTTCACCGGGATTGAATGTATCGAAGCCATAAATTCCATCAAGAGAGGTTATGAGCAGATACTTCCCGGCAATTACCGGTTCTGCAAGTATACCTTTTTTCATTTTCTTCTGCCAGAGGAGTTTATTACGGATACCATCAGTTTCGGCAGTGGCTGAATTTAGCCCTGTATCAACGGCGTAAACAACACCTTCCCGTGTTGCAGAATACAAAACTCCTTCAAAAAAAACAGGAGATGTATAAATAGATCCCTGAAGCGTAACCTTGCTTACAGCCTGAAGAGCTGACTCCCCCTGCTCGAAGAAAAAAATCTCCCCCTTGAGGTTAGCAGCAGCATATATTTCACGATTTATATTATTTGCAAGTTTAATGCACCCGGAATGAATAGCACCGCCGGTCCTTAAAGAGTAGGATTCTTTTACAACATCACTTTTCGGTTCAAAAGAGAGATCATCTTCGGAATCACCAAGAAGAGAACCAACTTTACCTTTAATAAGAGCTGTAAATGACTCATCAAGGAGAAGACTGGCCGAATCGAAAGCTTTCAGAGGTTTAAGATAGGAATTATCACTCATATTTATACCGGCCCTGAAATTAACAGCTATTCATAAACTGAAGGGAAAATTCATTCCCGCTGAGTTCTTCGCAGTGGGAACTAATATTATTTATGATTATGAAATAGCTGATGAAATTATTATTAATTTCAGGATACCGATAAAATGTATAAAGTCAAGAAAAGTTTTTACTCTGTTTTGAATGCACCAACTACACGTGTCAGTTCATGAGCCCTGCTGTTCAATTCACTCGAAAGACCGCTTACTTTATCTGAGTTTTCTGCCGTAAGCTGAGCGTATTCATTAACCGAGTTTATTGCTCTTGTGAGTTCTTCGATTGTAAGCTGCTGCTCGATGGATGAATCATGAATATCTCTTGATATGCCGCTGAATCTCTCAATTTCGGTTTCAATTTTACGGTTTTTACTGGAAAGAGTATCGGTAAAACTGTAGGCGTTATCAATTACCGCCGATGTTTCGCTTATACTAGTTTTTATTATATCAAGAATTTTAGATGTTTCCAGAATATTATCAAGCTCTCTGCTGATCTTCCCCGTCTGAGCAGAAAGGTTCTTCTTTATATCACCAGCCAGACTTGAAGTCTGATCTGCCAGTTTGTTAACTTCATCAGCAACAACGGCAAAACCTTTACCATGATCTCCAGCCCTTGCAGCTTCAATCGATGCATTGAGCGCCAGAAGATTTATTTTATCCGCTATATCAGTAATCATGCTTACCATTCCATCGATGTTACCCATGAATAAGGATATATCCTTCATGGTCTCGACTGTTTTAAGCATCGAAGCTCTCCCCTCATCTGTTTTCGCCATCGTAATTGATACGCTCTCCATAATTTCGCCTGTACGGAGTTTCAGTTCCATTGTATCATGGGCGATATCCAGAACCACATCTTTCATCACAGCAAACTCACTCTGCTGCTCCTTAATCCTCTCTACATTTATGTCAAAAGATGAAGACATCTCCTCGTATGCGCTCCCGGCCTCTTCAGTTATTGCAGAGAGATTCCTTGCGGTGTCCGAGAGAACCATTGATGTTTTATCAAGACCCGTACCTGTATCTTCAAGGTCAACAGCACTGTGAGAGAGTGTATTTACAATATTCTTAAGACGCTCCTTTACCTTGTAAACAGACTTGTTTATCGAAGACAGCTCATCTGTTACAATAATCTTCGTTGAGTATATCGCAAGATTACCCTTACCCATCTCCTTTAGCACACTGTTTATACGGTCAACCCGGATAATCAGAGTTTTAACGAGAATGAAGGAGACATATACCGCAAGTACAATACCGATTACAGCAATTACTGCGAGTCTGCCGTATATTACGCTTTTATCTATATTCATTTTTGTGCTGAGAATAAGAAGGTAAGTGAGAATAGAGAGGAATGGTACGAGCATAATAACAATAATAGATGACAGTACCTTCTGATGAATACTAATACTGAAGAACCGATGAACATCCCGCCATGCTGGAAATACACCCTGCTCGAAAACATTCTGAAGATAAATCTCGCTGAGAAGAAAAAAGAGAACAACAGAAAAAGATCCGCTTATCAGCATAAGCAGCCACATATTAATAGCCTGAACAGCGCTTATCTCGGCAAAATACATTGTAAGCAGATTACAACAGGCCATGCCGAATAACCACCTGAACATGGCTCCGATACTATGGTAAAATGGAAGTTTTCTAAATCTTATAAAAGCGGTATTGTAAGTCTCCTCGTCATACTCCTCCCCCGTGATAAGCATTTTAAAATATTTCAATATTGGACGAAGCACCAGATAGTTATTAAGAAGAGTTGTAGCAAAGGAGAGCGTTCCTGAAAAAAGAGCAGCAACGATAAACACCTTCAGCTGAACAGGATTAAATTCAAGATTTGAAAAGACATAAAGGACCATAAGAGGTATAAGAAAAAAATAGCTTATTGAGTCGGTCTTAAGAAAAAGAAGCACAAAAAAGTGCCTGATATCCTTAGAATACGCTTTATCTTCCATTTGTATCATCCCCATGATTTAATAGTGTAATATTACAGACAGACCGGCATAATGCTTTTTATCAAAGCATTACTTGTTTTAAATGCTTTTTTTTATATATGTATTATGATTTTCAGAGTATATTAAAATAATCAATTTAATTTTATGATTAATAGATTTTTTTTCAGAAATAGATTAGAATAAATTTTTATAAAAAATAATGTTTAAACTCTATATCTCTGTTAACCTGTGAATCAGTCATATGTATAAAAAATTAACAGAGTTTTTAACCTATTGTTGCTTAATCCCCAAACTGGAAAATATTTATTGCCAAAAAACAGTGCCATATTACCAGAGTATACATCCCACTCAACTTATTGATTTTGCAAATTTTTAAACACTTTCACAGGATAGATAAATGAAATTCACAAAAAAATCACTTCTGCCTCTTATATGCGCCTGTATGCTTACAACAACGCATGCAATGTCAGCGGAGTGGATTGACCCGACAGAATATAAAAGTTCACCCCTGGTTGGTGTCTCGGCAGTAACCATTATCCCCGTTTCAGATTTTAAAGATGTTTATAAATCCGGTTACGGCGTAATGCTCGATATATCAAACTCCTCTCGAAGTGTACGAAGCTGGAAGTACTCATTTAAGACCGGCATCATACAGATGAATCCCGAAACAGAGACAGACGATAGTTACCAGACAGGTTATGGTAACGGATATATATTTCCTCTCCTCGCTAATATAGAATACAGGTTCCCTCTGCCTTTCTGGCGACGGATCAAATTAGCACCGGCATTATCCGCAGGTATGGCGCTAATTACCGCAACGTATGACGACAGATCCGGTACGATAAAGAATGGTATCCCTACCGGGTGGACAGCAGCAGAGAACAGTTTAAAGACTGCCGCTGATCCGATGGCGCTTGGCGGACTAAGTTTACTCTATCTTGTAAATGGTACCGACTACATATTTCTCCGTGGAGATGGCGGGATGCTTTATGAAATTGAAAAGCCGATGTTCTTTGCGTCGATAAATGCCGGATATGAAAAAACTTAGATTCAACAATTAAACGCAAC
>JBBRFT010000107.1:0-11366 GCA_038241375.1 Spirochaetota bacterium | reverse complement strand
TATTGTCCATGCTGTCACTGCCAGTATACCGATGAAGTTTTAATCTGTGAAGACTGTAATATTAAACTTAAAAAGTATTAGAAAAATTTTTTAATACTTTTGTAACTTATAGATTACGGTTGTACTAAGATTATCTATAATCCTTGACGTAATCAGGGAGAGAAAATAAATTATAACAATGAAAAAAAGGGGCTATTTAGTCCCCTTTTTAATAGAAAAACTGAAAATTTAAGAGGGGTAATATGTTTAAACGTATAGGTCTATTTTTACTTACAAACTTTCTTGTAATAATTACGGTGAGCTTAATTCTGAATATAGCTCTCCCTATGCTGGGGATAAATCCCACAGGTGTAACCCGTCTGGCTGTTATGTGTGGTGTCTTCGGAATGGTTGGAGCATTTATATCTCTTGCTATAAGCAGATGGATGGCGAAAAAAGCATACAATATTCAGATTTTAAAGGGAAACGAACAGAACCATGAACTGAGAGAAATTTATCAGATGGTTGCGCGGCTTTCTAAACAGGCGGGTCTACCCTCTGTTCCTGAAGTTGGAATCTATGAGTCTGCGGAACCGAATGCTTTTGCCACGGGACCTTCTAAAGCAAAATCTCTTGTGGCGTTTTCTACTGGCCTTTTAAACTCAATGAATAGAAACGAAGTTGAAGCTGTTGCGGCGCACGAAATATCCCACATTTCAAATGGTGATATGGTTACAATGACGCTTCTTACTGGTATTGTCAACGCCCTTGTTATGTTCCTTTCACGTATAATTGCCGGTATAATTAACAGCGCAATGAAGGGTGACGATGATGAAGGGGGACTCGGATTTTTTGCTTACATTATGGTTGTTATGGTTCTTGAATCTGTGTTTATGCTCCTTGCGACAATTCCCATTGCGGCATTTTCAAGATATAGAGAGTACAGGGCCGATGCGGGTGCTGCAAGACTTACATCACCAACTGCTATGGCAAGTGCATTGAAAAGTCTGGCTCGCGTAGCAGAGATTCCGACACAGAAGGATTCATTTGCTATAGCAAAAATCAGTTCAAACAGAAGAGCCTCGCTATGGTCTACTCACCCTTCAATTGAAGATCGTGTCGCAAAACTTATGAGTCTGTAATAAATTACTTCGGCTTCATTCAGGTACCGGTGTTTAGGTTTGCTGAGCGGAGCCGAAGCATGGAGGATGATACATTTCATTTGTTGGATGGTTCGGTTAAAACTTATTCAACTGTTAATTATATAGTATCCTCTCCACCGGCATTCTTAGAGTTACCGGATCGGGATAATTTTCAACATAACCTGCACGCAGAATAAACTGAATTGCACCTTTGATCTTTAAATCATTCTGAAGAGCTTTTTTAAATCCTTTCTCCTCCAGAGGCTGAGTCATCGGATGGAGAGCTATCTTTCTGTTATATGCATTAAGCCCCAGTTTCAGAAAATCCCCGCCTGTAGTTATAAGACTTTCGGGGTTTCCCGCGTCAGTTGACAGAATTATCCATGAACCATATGATGAAAGATGTTTCTCCGTAATCTCCAATGTCTGGCTACGGAAGGATTCTCTCATTACATCCTCTCTGCTGAAAAAGTTTTTTACATACAGAGCGGCTAATCCATTAATCTCCATTCCGGCGGGTGTGAGACCGTTTCTATGCTTGTCCGCGTCTTTGTCTTTCCACCTTATCCAGTCTGCAAGTTCGCTCTGAGCGTTATCTCTCCATGCCTGAACTCTGTTTGATTCAAGTACGGCTTTGTCTATAATTTCTGCTTCACTGCTCCCTCTGTTGAAAGTATAGATAGAGCAATTCATGTTCTGTGAGATGTCCTTAATATCTTCCTGACTTATATCTTTTGAAAGATAACCATTTCTTAACGTTCTCCGTTTAGTTAAAGCATTCAGCATTTCATTTGAACTGCCTGAAGAACGGAATTTTATTTTCACTAGTTCCGGAGAAAAGGGATTCCTGGCAATAATTTTATTCTCAGTTTCAAGACCTATGCTTTTTGCTGCAATGCTAAGAGCTTCACAGAATGCCCCGATTGAGAGTAGGAGTTCTCTGTTTTCCGGATCAACCGCCGGGAGTGACCGTGTCTTATCCCATCCGATAATCCATTCATTTTCAGAAACTATTTTAATCCGCCATGGCTGAGTATTGTGTCCGCTCGGTGCAAGTGAAGCATGGCGGAGAAGAAAATGATCTCTCTCTGAAATATTCACTGGTGCAGCATTGTCCTCGGCCATTACCCGTTGTAAATATGATAATCCCGGGAGTAAGCCGTTAACAGCAATGATCGCTGCAAAGCCATAAGCACCTTTGGTTATAAAATCTTTCCTTGTTATCATAGTATTGCTCCTTATAATTATATATTAAACATGTAACCGATTTTAATCGAAGCTGATGCAGATACTCTTTGTCTTTTGAATTCATCACTTCCAGCAACAATTCTACCATCATTCATTCTAAAGTGAACCGCAGCAAATGGATCGAGGTAAACACTCTCCGTTATTTTCCACACATATCCTGCTCCTGCAGTGAGGATATTATCAGTCCATGCAGCAGTTATGCCTGAAGACTTACTCTCAACTGAGCAGTTCCATAGTTCAGCCCCTGTTCCGATCCAGAGTCCGGTAAGGTCTTCTTTGAAAAAGTAATCAATAATAAATGCCGTGACATTCATCTCGTAGTTTTTAAATGTATCATCAATCAGTCTGTCAGGCTGGTATAAATGCGCGGCAACAAGTCTCATCTTCATGTGATCAAAACCTGCCCAAGCCTGAAAAGAGTATCCCGGTTCTTTATCAACAGAACTTAATACTGTGGGGAATAGATCAACGGCATATCCAGCTGCTTTAAAATCCCGGGTTTCAGTATTGATACTCTGTGCGGAGATGGGGAGTGTTGCTACTGTGATGATCATGGAAATAAAAAATAGTTTAGTTTTCATTGTTCTGTCTCCTTATTTTTTGTTTTCAATTATTTTATATAATTTCATACCCAGCTTTTCAGCTTTCAGAGATAATCTGCTGCTTATCTCCGGCCGGGTTTATCGAATATTTACTCGACAATTACCACTAGTCGAATAATTATTCGAAAGTCAAGTATTTTTCACTTTTTTTTGCTTTTAATTAAAAAATTTTAGTGGTATAAAGGATGTATCTGCACAGATTATGTTTTCGGGTTAATAATTATGAAATTAAAAGTATATGAAATCTTCTATTCAATTCAGGGAGAAACAACAACTTCCGGTTTCCCCTCTCTCTTTATAAGGCTTGCCGGATGCAATCTTGACTGCTCCTGGTGCGATACTGTTAAGGCGAAGGATGGCGGTTCAGAGATGGATATCGAGGATATCATCGATGAGGTTAACAGAAATCGGCCCTTTCATCATGTGACACTTACAGGAGGCGAACCGCTTATCCAGGACGGAGCGCTTCATCTGCTGCAGAGACTTTCCGAAGAGGGGTACACGACACAGGTTGAAACAAACGGGACTGTTCTGTACGGTACAATTCCTGATAATGTAAGAATTATAACTGATGTTAAAACTCCTTCAAGCGGGGAGTCCGGTTCATTTAAAGAAGAGAATATTAATCATCTCCGGAAAGATGATGAGGTTAAATTTGTAATTGCCATGATGGAGGATTATGAGTTTGCTAAATCTTTTGTCAGAGAGAAACTTAAAGAAGTTGAGTCTGTAGTAAACTTTTCACCAGCATCAGGAATGATGGAGCCCTGGGTTCTTGCGAATCTTATAATAAAAGATAAACTCCCTGTGAGGCTGAATATTCAGCTTCATAAAATCGCGAAGTTCGCCTGAAGAAAAGCCGCCGCACCGCGGAGGGGACAAGGCTGGATTTGCAAGTCACACTCCGGGGGATTTAGGTGGCTTTTGGATTGTTGTTGGAAGTGAGTCCCGGAGCCGATGGGGCTGTTTTTGATTTAAAAAAGTAATGTAACATGTCATTGATCACGGTTACCTAAAGAAATACAAATTTTATCGAGGTAGTAAATGGATTATGTAGGACACGTCATAAGACCTCCTTCAGAGGCATATAGTATGATAATACAGGTCACAGTGGGATGTTCGCACAATATGTGTACATTCTGCGGTGCATATAAGGATCTTCAGCCTAAGTATTGGGTAAAGGACTGGGAGACTGTTAAAAAGGATATAGATGAGGCTTCAAATCACAGATATGGCTTTACTAAAGCATTCCTTGCTGATGGTGATGTTCTGATTCTCCCCACTGAAGATATTCTTAGAATTATGAATTATATCAAACAGAAAAATCCTGCAATAGAGACTATAAATGTTTACGGGAATGCGAAGGCTATTCTCCGCAAAACTCCCGAGGAACTTACAGCTCTTAAACAAGCCGGGCTAACTGTAATATATCAGGGGATTGAGAGCGGGAATAAAGAGGTTCTCCGCAGAATACGCAAAGGAGCTTTTCCTGACGTCATGCGTGAGTGCGCGGCGAAGGTAATCGATTCAGGAATTAAACTCTCGCAGACTGTTCTTCTTGGAATTGGCGGGAAGGAGATGTCCCATGAACATGCCCGTGATACAGGGAAGCTTTTAGGTGAGATGTCTCCCGATTTTGCCTCAGCACTAACTGTGATGATTCTTCCTAACACTCCGCTTTACAAGGAGTACCAGGAGGGGAAATTTATTCTTCCCGATAAATTCGGTCTTCTTGAGGAGCTTCAGATAATTGTGAAGAATATGAACGTGCGTAGAAAATGTTATTTCACATCAAATCACGCATCAAACTATCTTCCGATTAAAGCTAATCTGCCCGAACAGCAGAGCGCTGTATTGAAGATGATCGACCAGGTAATAAGCAATAAAGATGAGAGTATTCTTAAACCGGAACATATGAGAGCGTTGTAATTGGTGGTCAGATACTTTTAATAAGATAAAAGAGGGAACACTATGGATGATACAATGGAAAAGGCGATCAAGTATATCAGTGAAATTCTAAAGGATACACCCGATGCCGATAAACTTCAGATGGTTGAGGATACCAGTAAAAAGTTTAATCTTAATCCTCTTCAGACCGAATTTTTAACCAATAAAATTGTCATTGGGTGCTGAACAACAGCTTTCTTTGTTTAAAAAGAAGTTTTGTAGTAACCGCCCGAAATTATAATTCGCCCGCGCTTTTAGCACGGGCGAACTGATTTTATCACAGTATTTTTAGTTCTTACCGGTATTATTTACTAATCAAAACCTGAGTAAAATTCAGGGAATCCCCCTATCGGAAATATAGAATTCCCCCCTATTGCAATTTTAATATTATTAGGCATATTCATGGCAATGGCTAACAGGTAATTAATTCATTTGAGAAAGCCATGGATTTGATACAATATTAAATGGAGGTTCACACTATGTTCTTTTTTGAAACTATTCCCTGGTATAACTGGGTTATGTGGTTTGTGGTTCTTGGAGCTCTTCTCGGATTGAACGAGATAATCCGGGCAAGCAAGCTCGGGAGTATTGCTATATTTATTGTTCTTCCTGTACTCCTTACTCCCGTATGGTTTATGATGGAGAGTGAAATCACATCGTGGTTTACATGGATTAAAGTCTATTCGGCTCTTACTGGAAGCATTATCTACATGGTAATACGATTCACTGATTATCATAAGAAGCATCCCTGGTATCTAATTCTTGTTCCCGGTATTCTGGCTATAAATATTCTTGAAGCTGTAATCCGTGAATTCCAGGTTGGTATTTTAGGCTTTCAAGGTATGGTTGACGGAATGCAGTATATCTCCGGCGGATGGAACTACGTTAACGGCGCTGCAGGTATTCTGAATATTCTCCTTATATGCGGATGGTTCGGTATTTTCGCATCTTCCGGCAAACGGAAAGATATGCTATGGCCTGATCAGACACGTCTTTGGATAATAGCTTATGGTGTGTGGAATATTGCTTATGTGTACTCCTGTGCCCCCGGTAATGCTTTTTACTCAGGTGTAGCGCTGAATATATCAGCTACTATTCCTGCTCTGTTATGGGCTAAAGGGACATGGATGCAGAATAGAGCAGCGACTCTCTCGTTCTGGATGATGTGGGTAATGACTATGCCGTACTTTTTTGCTATCGGAAGTACATTTAATGTAAGTGTAAGCTACAACCCGGCTGCAAACTGGAGTATTGCAATACTCAGCCTTGCGCTTAATCTTGTTCTTGCAGCATGGCAGGTGTATCGTATCGTGAAGAATCGTCTTAATCCGTTGAAGGATGAAATTTTTACAGATCTGCCTGAATATAAACAGGTAAACGCACTCCGCTAATAACTTCGATCAGATCTCTGCCGGGGAATCCCGGCAGAGGCTTCAGATGATTTAATCCGGCAATTTATTTTATATTCCAATAAATGGGGAATTCGCGGCTGCTAAAAAAATAGTAGTGGAAGTGCTCTCAGCCGCGCCTGAAGTTCGGCGGAGGGGAAATAATCCACAAGTAAACGCTAAGCTTAATAAAATTAAGCGACTTACTTATGAGTTATCTTTTTGTTGCTTTTAATGATAATATTATGTATAATTAAATGTCTGTGGATTTATTTTAAATCTTTTATATTGGTAAATTAACATGCATAATAACTCAATAGAGAAAAAATCTCCATTTGATATTCTAAATATACGATTTTATATCGCATTCAGTCTTTTCTTCAATTCGAGATTTTACTATCCGATTTTTACCATAATGTATCTTGATTACGGACTGACTATCTCTCAATTCGCAATTCTGAATGCGGCATGGGCAGCAACAATTGTAGCTGCTGAAGTTCCATCGGGGGCGCTTGCCGATGTTTTCGGCAGGCGGAAGCTTCTTGTTTTCGCGGGATTCATTATGATTGTCGAGCTCTCCCTGATTGCTTTTGCTCCCAGAGGTAATTTAAATCTTCTGTTTATAATATTTCTGGTCAACCGTATTCTCAGCGGTCTTGCCGAAGCGGCAGCAAGCGGTGCCGATGAAGCTCTGGCATATGATTCTCTTAAGATAGAAGGGATGGAGGATCAGTGGGGAAGGGTTCTCGAAGTGAGGATCCGTTATCAGTCCATAGCATTTATAGTAACCATGATAACCGGTGCTGCAATTTACGATCCTGTTCTGGTTCAGAAATTTTTAAATCTTATCGGATATGATATAACAGTTACTCAGGATATGACTCTACGTATCCCGCTTTTACTCACACTGCTTATGGGAGCTATGACGCTTTACTCGGCATTAAGGATGAAAGATCCGGAGCATGGTAATGCTGAAAATATATATGAACATGTTACGGTCAAAAATGCTTTTTCAATTACATTTAATGCCGGCTTGTGGATTTTAAAATCCCCCTTTGCACTTGTGATTATTGCAACTGGTCTGGTCTTCGACGGTGTTATACGGATGGTGATAACACTGGGGAGTCAGTATTACAGAATGATCGACCTTCCAGAAGCGTCTTACGGGTTTATCGGTGCATTTATTGCACTGCTGGGATTTTTTATTCCGCGGATAGCACTTGGAATGACAGGAAGCAAATCTCCTTTT
Source organism: Spirochaetota bacterium (assembly GCA_038241375.1). GTDB lineage: Bacteria > Spirochaetota > UBA4802 > UBA4802 > UBA5550 > WRGT01. The sequence continues at coordinate 3,811 of JBBRFT010000107.1, read as the reverse complement.
TTTAATTTATCAGTAATGTCGGTAATCACCATCACTGCCCTGACGGGGATGTCGTTGTTTATCCCATATTGGGGATTGGTTTTTGCTTTTATTCTTTTCAGCGGTATGTACATGAATTCTTTTTTTATTAGTCATTATCTTCACAGAATAACCGACTCAAGACACCGTGCTACAGTACTCAGTTTTAAAGGATTGTTTTACAATCTGTCATACGGTTTGATTGGTATTGGATATTCACTGCTTATAACTTTTTCAAGAATAAACGCCGGGTCGTCATATCCGGGGATAGATCCGCTTCTCCTTGAAAATAGAATTTTTGCCGATACATTTGTCTGGTTTCCGAAAGTTTTTATTCTGGCACTGGTTATACTTGTTCTGTTTTCTTTTATTATTCTCAAGCGGTCTTCAAATCTGGATATGGCTGTAAAGAATGATCTTACTCATGATTAATTTCCTGTCAGGAGGAGGCTGTGATTGCTTATAAACTGGCGGTATTTTATCTCCACCGCGCATTCGGTGTGGTGGAGAGTAATTTTGAGTGGTAACATAAAAAGGACCGGCAGAGCCGGTCCTTTTGTTTATATTTGCCAGACAGATTTAAATCTGATTCTGTCTGATTATGCTTTATTCATCCGTTTCTATCAGATCAGGATTTAATCTCTTCTCTAAGTTCTTTCCCCGGTACAACTCCCCAGATCGCAGGTCTTATTACTTTTGTGGGGCATCTTGTAAGGCAGACAGGATCGGAACATTTCTCCAGGCAGATTTTGCTATCCACTACGGCAAGGAAGTTATCAATTACGATCGCTCCATATGGACAATCCTTCGCACACATCCCGCATCCGATACATCCTGCTTTACAATGTTTTCTTACGATTGCGCCTTTGTCATGTGAACTACAGTTTACTTTAACCATAATTTCAGGAGAAACAAGTGTGATTATTGATCTTGGACATACTGTTGCGCATTTTCCGCAGCCTGTACATTTGTCAGGATTTACAAGCGGTATACCTTCAGGACTCATCTTCATTGCATTGAACATACATACTTTTACGCATGTGCCGTATCCGAGACAGCCGAAGGTACATCCTTTATCTCCACCCACTAGTATATTTGCAGAGACACAATCCCTAACTCCTTTGTATTCTCCGGTTCTTGTTGCTTTTTCGTAAGTTCCTGAGCAGCGTACAAATGCTATGACAGTTTCAACTGCATCTGCTTTTTTACCTGTGATCTCCGCGACCTGTTTAGCCACGGCATCTTTACCGGGAGTACACAGGTTAGGGGGAACATTAGGGTTCATTACCACTGCTTCAGCGTAGGCCATACATCCCGGGTAGCCGCATGAACCGCACTGCCCTTTCGGAAGGACTTCGTCTACTTCATGTATTCTCGGATCGACTTCAACAGACCATTTCTTATTCGCAAATGAAATAAGAAATCCGAACATCATGCCGAGTCCGATCATAACTAATATTGCATAAATTGCTGTTAACATAATAGCTCCTTTATAAAATTATAGCGGAATCATGCCGCTGAAGCCCTGGAAAGCAAGGGCAAGCATACCCGCCAGTATAAAAGCTATGCCAAGCCCTTCGATACTTTTCGGCACATCTGAAAACTGAAGTTTCTCTCTTAAACTTGCAAATAGAATAAGAGCAATAGCAAAACCTGTTCCTGAACCGAGTGCGTTTACAGTACTCTTTAAAAAGTTATAATTTGCTTCAGCGTTGATCAGCGGAACACCAAGTATAACGCAGTTTGTAGCAACGAGGAGCAGATATATACCCCATACATTGTAAAGTGTCGGCATAAACTTTTTTATTACCATTTCGAGAATCTGAACGAATACTGCAATTACCACAACGAAGACAATGGTCTTTAAAAAGTAAAGACCCAGTGGTAACAGTATAAAATGTTCAATAGTCCATGTGAGCATTGAACTCATGGTCATAATTGAAATTATAGCCAGACCCATGCTTGACGATGCATGAAAATTCTTTGATACTCCAAAAAATATACAAAGCCCGAGATATCGGGTTAAAACGAAGTTATTAACTATCGCCGCGCCCATGAAGAGCAGAAAATATTCACTCATATTGTACCTCCGGCTTTCATTTCAGATTTTTCTTTTTTTCTATTTTCATAGAGATTCATTGCCCCGATAATAAAACCTATTACGATAAATCCGCCAGGTGCAAGTATTACTATAAGAGGAGGGTGATACCATGTGCCGAGAACCTGGTACCCGAAGAAAGAACCGTTCCCGATCATCTCACGGATACCCCCGATAACAATCATGCCCAGGGTAAAACCAGCTCCCATTCCAAGACCGTCTATCATTGAAGGTATTACTTTATTCTTGGCTGCGAATACTTCGGCCCTTGCAAGAATAATTGCGAATACAACAACAAGAGAAAGGTAGATTCCAAGTTCTTTAAAGAGTACCGGTAGAAATGCTTCAAGTGAAAGCATCGCTACAGTAACAATTGTTGCTATTGAAATAATATATACGGGCACCCTGACTTTCGGATGTATAACGTTTCTGAACGTTGAAACAATGATGTTATTGCATGTGATAACAAACATAACCGTAAGTCCCATACCGAGCGCGTTATAAACATTTGAAGTTACAGCAAGCGCAGGGCAGAGGCTCAGTGCCAGACGGAAAATAGGATTCTCCGCAACTAAACCTTTAGTAAATTCTTTCCACAGATTCATTCTGACCTCTTATTTGCTTTTATTTAGATAATTTTCAAGTTCAATAAGGGCTCTTTTAATGGCCGTGGTCACAGCGCGTGAAGTGATCGTTGCGCCTGTAACTGCAGTAATTTTGCCCTCTTCAGGAATCTTTACAAGTTCAAGTCCCTGATGACCTTTACCGGTGAGCTGATCTGCAAATTTCGGTTTGAAAGCCACATCGCCGAGACCGGGAGTTTCTTTATGTGAAAGGATTTTAAATCCTATCACTTTCTGATCAGGTGTTGCCGCTAAAAACATTCTTATGTGACCGTCAAAACCTTTTTCATGAGTAAGAATCAGGTAAGCCTGAAGCTCGCCATCTTTCTCCGCTCTGAACCATTCGTGCTGACCTTCAATGGGAATGAAGGCCGTTGCATTGGGGACCAGATCTCTCATAGACTGTTCCTTCTGCTTTATCCTCTGAATCGCGGCGATAGGCGCAGTATAATAAAAGACAACAGCTATTGTTACACCGGCCATTAGAGCTGCCATGGTCAGGTTCAGAGTAATTCTAAACATACTGTTATTATTGTGATCTGTATGTGTCATCTCTAACTCCTTTTAACCGGTTCCGGCAGTGAACCGAATTTTACCGGGAAAATATATCGGTCAATAAGCGGGGTAACCGCATTCATAAGAAGGATGGAATAACAGACTCCTTCAGGATAACCGCCATAAAGTCTGATAAGAACAGTAATGAATCCGCAACCTGCGGCAAAGAGTATCTGTCCCTTTGTTGTCATCGGTGTTGTAACCATGTCTGTAGCCATAAAGAAAGCTCCGATTATCAGACCTCCGGAAATCATATGCAGGATAGGATCACCTGTAAATAAACCGGCTTTACCGCCGAATGCCCATGTAAGGATTCCCACAGTTCCGATCATGACAACAGGCACCTGCCATTTAATATATCTTTTTGCTATGAGAACAAGCCCGCCGAGTATAAGAAGAATGGATGATGTCTCTCCAAGGCTTCCGCCTCTGTTGCCGATAAGAAGAGCCTGGTACATCTCCATCTGCCCGCCGAATGAATTTACGAGAGCATCATACCCCTGCTGCTTGAGTATAC
>JBBRFT010000106.1:0-11481 GCA_038241375.1 Spirochaetota bacterium | reverse complement strand
TCGTTTATTGACTGAATAGCAACCACAGCCTGATCACTTCCAATGGCCGACTTTTGTGCTCCTTCGCTAGTAAGAACTTGAGCACTCTTGGAGTTTTCCGCATTGCGGTCAACGGTTGCGGTGTTTTCTTCAATGGTTGCTGCAATTTCTTCAAGTGCTGAGGCTTGCTGTGTTGTTCTCTGCGAGAGATTCATATTCCCTTTACTTATCTGGTCAACGGCTGATGTGAGATTTTCTGCGGACAGTATAATATTAGTAATCAAGTCTTCCAGGTTATCAGCAGATGAATTTAAAGCTTTTGCAAGATCTCCTATTTCATCTTTCTGATCAATTTTTACTCTATCTGTAAAGTCACCTTCTGCGAGTTTGTTGGCAAATTCGCTCATCGCTTTTACAGGGTTCGAGATTTTCCCTGAGATGTAAAAACTTGCTAGAAGACTTATGGATATAGCAATTAATGCAATAATAAAGGTTGCCATCACCATTCTGTATAGAGGTGCATACAGTTTATTTTCTGATACGGTTATACACAGGATCCATCCGGTTTCTTTTACTTCGCGGAAGTAGATCCATTTTTTATCGCCATCTATTGTAATTTTTGAGCTGCCGTTTTTACTTTTGATAATATTGTTCCCGAGAGAAGCAAAATCTTTATCCGGATGTTCTGTTATTTTCTTTTTCATTACAAGTTCTTTATTCTGAAAAGCAATGAAGGTGCCATCAGCATCAAGGAGAAATGCCTGCAGACCTGTTTTATCATCTTTGATAGACTGAACAATATTCTGCAGTTCGGCTATATCGAAATCACCGCTTGCCAGTCCCATGAACTTTTTATCGTCATCGTAAAATGGAGATACAGCTGAAATCATTGTAACTCCTGTTGCGTCATCGTAGAATGGGGCAGACCAAAATATACTGTTTTCTGGTTTTCCCACACCGGTTTTATACCAGTCTTGATTGTGAAAGTTATATTCGGCGGTTTCATAATCTGTTGTAACAATTATTTTGTCTTTATCGCGGTATGCATAAGGGCCGAAGAATTTTACAGTACTGCTGTATCTGAATGGTTCAAACCATATACCAAATCCGAAACTGGCATTATTATCTCCGACAAGGTCTTTCAGCATATTTATATAATTAACTCTTGAGATAGAGCTCTGGTTACTCTGTGCAAGAGATGCCAGTGAGCGGACTATGGAAGAGTGCATATTCATTTTAATATTCATCTCGCTGATGATTCCATCCATCTTCAGAGGCATCTTATCATTAATTTCTTCATTTATTGCAGAGTAGGTCATGGCTAGATTAATAATCTGGATTGTTACGATAGCAACAATTAAAATAGAAGTAATGTAGGCCATAAGTTTAAATTTAAAAGAGTGAATGTTCATGATTATCTCCCGATATACTTTTCATTTTTAGAAGAAAATATTTTAAAAATAATTTCCTATGCAGAAAGTTATATTAAAATATTTTTTTAAATAGTCACTTAAGATTATGATAATAAGTAAAAAGTGATTTGACTTTAAATTTAATATGAATATTAACATTTTTTTAAAATTTAAAGAAAAATGGAGAGATAAAGAGCAATTTAATACTACTGTTTTCTACTATTGGAATATTAAATTGCCTGGAATAAATTTTTTTAATGGTATTATTTTATGCTTCGTTTATCTCAGAAAGAACTTCAAGATCTTTAACTGTTAGCATAATATCAGCATTGAGAATAATGATCAGGTTGCTGTCTTTATTGAAGACACCTTTAATTACCTCTTTGTCGATACTGACATGAAAATTAGGTACATCCTGAAGCTGGCCCGGGGCTGTTATTACATCGGAAACGGAATCAACAATTACACCTACAAGGAAATCTCTCATCTCAATAATAAGTATTACAGTAAAAGCATCGTATTCTTTTTCAGGTATGTCAAATTTCATTCGCAGATCAAGCACCGGCACTACTATTCCACGAAGATTCATTACACCTTTAAGATATTTTTCGCTATTAGGAACCGATGTAATTGTAGTCATTCCGACTATCTCTTTTACACGCAATACTTCAATACCGTAGGTTTCATTATTTATAAGAAAAGTGACATATTGTTCTGTAGATGTATCTTTGGATTCATTTAAAGTAAGATCCGCATGCATAGCCATTTAAGCCCTCCGATGCCTCATATTAAATACCTGATTAAAAATATAAATTTCTTAATCGAATTTTAACAATATACTTTATCTGCTGAAAAAAAGCAATATTTTTCAGAATTTATTATTAAACTTTTTTCAGCATGATACGTTGAGTTCAGCGGTTATTTGATGAATTTCATATGTAACTGCTCATAAACCGATGGAATTGTATCTCTGTCGTGCCATCGACGATGCGGGGGGCGTTTTTACCACCGGGTTTTGAGTATTTACTTTTGTATTAATATAAGAATTGAAATTATCATTGCAGTTATTGTTTTGTTTGTATTATATTAAATAAAGTGCGGGAGGTTACTTTGTGAAAATAGCAGTTACTGGCGGATTTGGATTTTTAGGGAAACATATTATATCAGCTCTCAAGCAGGCAGGACATGATGTAACTATTTTTGCAAGAGGGGAGGAGGATCTGTTTGAGGGAGTATCCTTTGTAAAAGCAGACCTTATGTTTCCCGGAGAGTGGCAGAGCAGACTTGCAGAAAATGAAATTGTCATAAATCTGGTGGGTGTAAATCTATTCCAAAGATGGAATGCAAAAATAAAGAAACTGATTTATGACAGCCGTATAATTTCAACCGCGAATATTGTTAATTCCTTTAGTTCTGAAAAATCTGCGGCGAAAACTTTAATCAATGCATCTGCTGTCGGTTTTTACGGATTTAGCGGAGATGAGATTATTACTGAGTCGCACTCCGCAGGCAGGGATTATCTCGCTCATGTCTGTAGAGACTGGGAGAAAGAAGCTTTGAAGAGAGAAGATGAAAATTTTCGTGTGGTTCTTCTCCGTTTCGGATCAGTCTTTGGTGCTGATGGAGGAGCTTTCCCGCTTCTTAAAAAGAATTATAAACTTATGCTTGGCGGAAAACTTGGTAACGGTAGACAGTGGTTCCCGTGGATTCATATTGACGATGTTGCAGATATAGTTTTAAAAACGGTCGCGGATAAAAAAATGTTCGGAGCATATAACTGTACCGCACCGGGAATTGCTACAAATGGTGAATTTACTAAAACAATGGCGAAAGCTGTGAAGAGACCGGTACTGATACCATTTGTACCGGGATTTGTTCTAAGGTTGATTCTCGGAGAGTTCGGGTCATTTCTTACAAAAGGTCAGCGAGCCGTTCCTGAGAGACTGTTAAATGAAGGATTCAAATTTAAGTTTCCGGATATGCATGAGGCTCTTGCCGATCTTTTAAAAAAATAATTTCAGTAATCTTCATCAGACCAGCCTACATCGGTGAGGAATTCATCGTAAGTTCCGGGGTAGATGCTTATTGTGTCATTGTCAAAGACAACCAGCTTTGTGGCTACGCTTCGAAGGTGCATCTCGTTGTGTGTAACCATTATAACTGACCCGTCAAAGTCATCTATCGCCTCAATCAGGGAGTCGCAAGACTGCATGTCGAGGTGGTTTGTAGGTTCATCGAGAAAGAGAAGGTGACATGGAGTAACTAGAATTTTCCCAAGAAGGACTCGGCTTTTCTCTCCTCCCGATAAAACTTTTATTTTTTTTAGAGCATTGTCTCCGGGAAACATCAGTCCTCCGGCAATACTTCTTGCTTTGAATTCGTTGCATGATTTGTCTGCACTCTTAATCTCTTCAAAGACAGCTCTGTTCTCATTCAGGTCAAGTTTGTTTGTTTGTCCGAAATATCCCTCAAGAAGAGCCGGGTGTTTTTGAATCTTCCCATCAGTCGGTTGGAGCTCCCCTGCAAGAAGTTTGATAAGAGTTGATTTGCCTTTACCGTTTTTTCCTATGATACAGATCCTGTCACGTTTACCTACCGGCAAAGAAAAATCTTCAATAAGGAATGGTCTTTTCCCGTTGTATGAAAAGGAAATATTTTCAGCGGACATCATCTGACCAGCCGCGAAGTGTGCACTGTTGAAGTAGAGATCCAGATCTTCTATTGATTCAAGGGCTTTCATTTCCCCCTGTTTTTCAAGTTTTTTAACACGAGATTGAGTCCGGCTTGCGAAACTCGCCTTCGCTTTAAATTTGGCGATAAAGATTTCCTCCTGCTTCCGCTTCTTTGCTTCATTCAGACGGGTTTTTTCGTAGATCTCCTCCTCCTGATTTATCATGTTGTATAGTTTTTCAGAATCACCTTCTACTTTTTTTGCCTTAGTCCGGTGTATGGCTACAATATGCGTGCAGACGCTATCCATGAAACTTCTGTCGTGTGTGACGAGGATAAATTCGCCACCCCATGATTTGAGGAAATCTTCCAGCCATCTTATAGCGACAATGTCGAGGTAGTTGTTCGGCTCATCAAGCATAAGCATATCGGGATTGGAAACAAGAAGTTTCGCTAGATTCATCCGGATCTGGTACCCGCCGGAGAATTCGTTTGGATCTCTCTCGAAATCATCCTCAGAAAATCCGAGACCGGAGAGTATTTTTTCGACTTTCCATGTTTCGTACTCATCGCCGGCCGGGAGACCCAGTGAACACTCTTCGAGGACTGTCGGTTTGGTAAAGTGGAGATGTTGTTCGAGATGACCTATCGTATAATTTTTCGGGATAGTGATACTCCCTGAATTTTTTTCGACATTACCTATTATCATCTGGAAAAGGGTCGTCTTACCATGGCCGTTTCTTCCGACCAGCCCTATTTTCTCTCCTTTGTTAACATTAAGGTTGAGATCGTCAAAGAGTTCCTGGCCGCCGAAAGTTTTATTAAGTCCTGAAATCTTTATCATTTGCTATTTCCTTTTCATTTTGTTGAACCGGAATACTTATTTCCAGTACATGCCAAATTGTTTCACAGAGAAAAAAGATCAAGCATTTTAAAAAGGAGAGGTTTTTCTGGATAAATATGATTGATGTGAGTCAGAGAATAATATAAAATTTATAGGAAATGGCTGGGAAATGCAATTTAAAATTAAATCAGTCCCACATATAGCGCCTGTTATCAATAATCATTTTTAAATATTTATCATCAATATTTTCCAGCTTCTCTTCAATTGTATAAGCACTTAATCTTTTGCTTTTATCAGGTTTTATTTTTTCTATTGAAAGAAGATCTTTCCTGTTAAATGAATATTTTATATCAAAATATCCTTCAAGATATTCTGTTTTCATTAAGTAACATTTTTCTTCATTATACTTTTCATCAGTAGGGACGGAATAAGTCCTGATATATTCCCATTGATCGGACAGTGTCTTTTCAAGTAGTTTTGAATTATAAGCACGAATTTCAGAGATGTATCTGAAAATTTTTTCTTGAATGATTATTGAATTATACCAGTGTTTTTGTTCTTTTTTTGATCTTTTCAAATATTTATTATCGTCATATCTGTTGTGCCCATATTCTCCCCAGAATATTTCGAATTGTCTGAAAGTTAATTCACAAATTGAATTAACGATATCCCATGATACAAAATTCTGTCCTTTCATGAGATTATTTTTATAACGTGGTATTTTATAGTATTTAAATTTAATATCATTCCAGAAAAACGAATATGTCCAACGCGGACGGATCTTGTAAATAATTTTTTCAAATCTGGTTTTATTAAAATCGAACATAATGAATACCCCGCTTATTAACAATATGCCATTACCGGTGAAGCTCCCCGGTAATGCGGACAGGTAGTTAATCAACATCTTTAAGCTTTATCATCATTATTTCATATTTTTCCGGACTCAAAAAGTCAAGAAAAGAATGACTTCTATTTCTGTCATAAACCTGAATTTAGGGGAAATAGAGAAATTCCGAAGCAGAAGGCGGGGGGAATTGAAGATAACGTCTTGCTTATACGACGCTTGCCAAGTCTACTGGAAATTTTATATTCAATAAGTTTACACAAATCAAGAAGTTTTTTGCCACGACTAAGTGGCAAGTGTGCCGAAGGCCAAGCGAGGTACTCCGAGCGCAGCGTATAAGCTTTGTTATATGGCGTAGCAAAATTAAAGTAAATGTATTCAAAAACTAAGAATTAAATCTTTCATCTTTTTTTAAAAATGAAATCAATTTTTTATCTAATGACCATATTTGAGCATCAACTTTTCTTGCGGTAACAATAATCAAACTATCGATTAATCCAACACCATGTGATGTTAATTTGTTTTGTGAAGAATATTTGCCGGCTTCAATCCATCCATTTTCAATAATCGCCTTCGGAAGATTATCCCAATAAAGAGATATAACTTCGATTTCACGTTTATTTTTTGCCCCTTGAAGCAATTCTCCAAAAATACATTCGATTACTAATATTTTTCGATTTTCCAATAAATCTTTTACTGTCGAGTAATAAACTGGATTATTTTTTAAAAACTCAATCCATATCGAAGTATCTAGAATTACCATCTTTTTTGATTAACTTCTCGTATTTTGTGCGCAGAAAAATCTTTTGAAAACTCCAATGGTTTTTTCATTATTTCGTCATTCAGTGCATGAATTTTTTTTAACGAAAGCCATTCTTCTAATGCAGTCACTAAGCTTTCAGTGAGGTTTTTCCCGCCTGCAAAGTGTTTCACATCATTGACTAGTTCATCTGGTATAAGTGCTGTTACTTTCATAAAGTAAATATACGATAGAGTATCGTATAAGTCAAGAATATTTTTTTAGATATATGAAGGCGAAAAATTTTATTTTTTTGCTATGTCATATAACGTCTCGCTTATGCGACGTTTGCGCTGCCTTTTGCGCAATGTGCCGCATAAGCAAGACGGTACTCCTTCGCAGTGGGTAAGCTGTGTTGTCTGATGTTTTTTCGCCCTTAACACTAAACTCTTTTTTCTTTTGCTTTTCTTATAGTCTTTTCAATTTTTTCGATTGTAACTCTATAACCTAAAGCAGTCATTAAAGAATTCAAAGTGCTGAAAGTTACATTAGTCATTTTTTCAGATTTAATATTCTGAATAATGCTGGTAGATATTCCTGATTCTTCAGCAAGTTTCCTTACTGAAATATGATTTTCATTCATCGCTTCTAGTAGAAATTCTTTAACTAAAAATTTACTATACTCTTTATCAAATTTTTCTTTTTGTTTCGGATCTTGCATCAGTTTATCAAATGTGGATAATTGTTTTTCTTTTTTATTTTCCATAGTATGTACCTTTTTCTATTCTCTTAAAATAATCTTTTTTATATTTAATTGCTCTGTCTTTTTCATCGGCTGGTAATTTTTGTGATTTTTTATGAAACCCATTTGCAATAATAATTTTCTTTCCTTTGACAAAAAAAAATAAAAATCTATCAGGCTGAGGTTTGAAGGCAAAAATACTATCACCCTCAAAATTAAATTTCGTTATATCATGAATTTTTCCGAAATCACCTATACGCTTGAAAAGAACCAATAGTTTTCGTTTCTGAAGATCAGATAATTCTTCATAGTACTCAAAGGACTGGCTTTTTCCTTTTTCGTCATAGTACCATTCGACACTAAAAAATTTTCCAATATACGCTATACAATTAGTTTTGTCCATAAGTATATGTATCAATATATAGATACATTGTCAAGAAATTTATTTTTTGATTAGTTTTATTCCGAGGAATTGAGTTTTGATTACCCTCATCATGGAAAATATTTTAAACACAAAAAGTTGGGCGAAAAAATTTCAGACAACGTCTTGCTTATACGACGCTTGCCAAGTTTAAAGGAAATTTTATATTCTAAAAGTTTACACAAATCAAGAAGTTTTTTGCCACTATAAGTGGCAAGTGTGCCGAAGGCCAAGCGAGGTACTTCGAGCGCAGCGTATAAGCTTTGCCCCCTGTTTACAATAGTTTAATTTCTCAATAATCTTTTTAAGATTATATCTTCGAAATTTCTTCTGGAATCAATCATTGATAGAATATTAACTTTTCTTTCTTCTATCCTGTAAATTATCCGCCAAGGAGTAATTATCAATTCTCGATAATTATGAATATTGTGAAAATCAAGTTCAGGAACAGTTCTTCCTCTTTCTGGAAAATTTTCTAACTTAATTGTTTGTTTTTTAATTTTCTCAAATATTTCTTCAGCGATATTCAGACTATCTAATGAAATATGTTCAAGTATTTCAACAAGATCATCCTGCGAAATTTTTGACCAATATACAGTATATTTTTTAGAATTCATTTTCTTATCTTTTTTTTATAATTTTATTTTCAATGGCAGAAAAAAATGAATTCTGTTCTGTGACTTTTCCATTTTTTACATCTTTTTCTCCCATAGAAATCAGTTTCAGAATACCTATTGCATTTTGCATTGAATCATAGCTTTCTGTATCAATTAAGACAGCTTTTGCTTCACCATTTTGAGTAATAATAATAGGACGATGTGTTTCGTTAACTTGATCAAGCATGGTTGCAGCATTTGCTTTCACAAATGAAATCGGTCGTATATCTTGTTTAGTATTCATTTTTATCCTCTAAGTTCTTTCGTTCGGTCTAAATATGGTACTATATTAAGTTTTAAAGGTCAAGAATAATTTTATATTACGAAAGGGGGCAGACTTTCGTACAACGTCTTGGCTTACCCGACGTTGCGCGGCCTTTTGCGCAATGCGGCGAAGCCCAAGTGAGGTACTCCGAACGCTGCGGGTAAGCTTTGTTATCTGAAGTTGAATCCCGGTTTTAGGATAAATCTGTTCTCAAACCCGGGATTCAATTTTAATCAACTAACATTTCTTTAATTGTACTCTTAACTTCTTTTGCTGTATCTGGGTTTATTTTCCCGATCTTCTTTATAATTCGTATACTATCAATTGTTCTTATTTGATCTAAAACAATCCATCCTTTTTTATTTTGAATTGTCACAGGAATTCTAGTCGGATATTTATGTGATTTTGTAGTCATCGGAGCAATAATTACTGTTTGAATATTTTTATTCATTTCATCGGGAGATAAGACAAGGCAAGGGCGAGTTTTTTGTATCTCATGACCAACTGTTGGATCTAAATTTACTAAATATACGTTATACTGAGAAATTTCCATTTTTCACCATTCCCAATCTTTCAAGTCCAGAGAATCATCGATTAACAGTTTATCTTCGGAACTAGATTTCATCTTTTTAAATGAATCAAACCATCCATCACGGACTTTATGCATTGGTTTAAGAATAATTTCATCTTTTTTGTCATTTATTATCAATTCAATTTGATTTTCTATGTTTAACTCTTTCAATATTTGATTTGGAATACGTATTCCTTTTGAATTTCCTATTTGGATAATTTTTGCAATCATAATAGAACCTCTTTATATGTAATTACAATGTAGTCATAAATGCTTATTTTGCAAATACAATTTTAGTTAGAGTTCATTTTTTTTAAGATTTCTTATTCTGAATGTTATCAATCAAAAGAATCAATTGGAAATATAAGGGATTCAATTTCGGATAACGTCTTGCTTACACGACGCTTGCCAAGTTTTTTAAAAATTTTATACAGAATGAGTTTATAGAAATAAAGAAGTTTTTGTCACGATTAAGTGGCAAATGTGGCGAAGCCCAAGCCGGTACTCCGGCGCCGCGTTTAGCCTTTGTTATCTGATGCGGCCAAATTACAATGAGTTTGTTGCAGCCGACGCTAGGAGGGCAGAGTCTGTACTATAAGTTTTACTCTACATGAGATAATTCATCAATGAGTGCTTTTTCAACGAATTTATTCAATGACACATTCATTTTTGTTGAAGCTATTGCAATTTCTCTGTGAAGTTCCGGTGATATTCTTAAATTGAATTTACCTGAATATGGTTTTTCAGGACTTACATTTTCCTCTTTACACCATTTTATGTAATCATCAATGGATTCTTTAAATGCTTTTTCAATTTCTTTTACAGAGGTTCCCTGGAATGTAATTACATCTTTTGTGTTTATTACATCGCCATGAAAAATCTTGGCATCTGAGTCATAATTTACTATTCCGATATATCCTTTATATTCCATCATGGTTTTATACCTGCATTTTCTAAAAATCGTTTCATCGATGTTACTGCGCCTTTATCTGTTTCTTTTTTCGGGTGCGGTCTATGAAAAACAGCTCGTACATTATTAAGTTTGATACGAATTCTCGATCCTTCTCCTTCACTTATTTCAGCACCTATCAATATCAATAAAGCTTCGATGTCTTTCCACTGAATAGATGACATTGTTGGTTTTTTGAATATGTCTTCTAAAGTCTTTCGGTTTTTGGCATTCATATTATGGTTATAGTACTAATTTGTGGTATCAATGTCAAGTTTTTTATAACCGGCACAGGACGTGCCGCCCTTAAGTTTTTGGCCGTTTCAGATAACGTCTTGGCTAAACGACGTTTGCCAAGTTTACTAAAAATTTTATACAGAATGAGTTTATAGAAATCAAGAAGTTTTTGCCACGATTAAGTGGCAAATGTGGCGAAGCCCAAGCCGGTACTCCGGCGCCGCGTTTTAGCCTTTGTTTTATGGCGTGGCTACATTAGTAAATGTTTCGTCCACGTGAGTACAAGGACGTACTCACGTGTGGTAAATGTTCATGTTTCTAAATAAATCTATCGATTGGTACATTGAAAATTTTTGATAATTCTTTTGCGTTTTGTTTACTAATAGCTCTTGTTCCTCTTTCCATGTGAGAAATATTTTGCTTGGAAATACCACCAAGTTTTTCTCCGAGTTCTTCCTGTGTCATTTTATGAATTTGACGGTAAATTTTCATGTTTTTACCAGGAAACATTTTACTGTCAATTTCCTTGAACCAATCAGTTTGAAAAACATCAACTAATTCGTCATCTCTATCTTTGACAAGTTTCATTTTCTTACCATAAACCTCTTTCAATACCGAAAGAACTTTTGGAGGAATTTCACCTTCTATATCTATTTTAATATGGGGCGTCTTCACGTAAGCCTGCATAATATACCTCTATTACAATCGAATTCTTTTCATATTTCCAACAAGCAATCCATTTATATGCTAAATGACAGTGATAAAGATTTTCACCAAGCTCACTGAAATTTGACCATTCTTTTCTTATTGGTCCTTTGTCTCTCAAATCTTTTAGAAGCACATTCATTTTTTCATTAATTTTAACAGGCATTTTTTGCATGCCTTTAAGTGCTTTTTTATTTATTAAGATTTTATACATAAATCAAGGTAGTCAATTAAGGACTACATGTCAAGAAGAAAACTGAAGATTTTAAATCAAAAAACCGGCATGGATGCCGGATCTAATTTTTTTGTAGCCATGTCATATAACGTCTTGCTTATACGACGTCGCGGTGCTTTTCCCGCGATGTGGCGAAGCCCAAGAGAGGTACTCCGAACGCCGCGTGTAAGCTTTGTTATCGGCTGTTGCATTTATTCTAAGGTCCAGTTTTC
>JBBRFT010000105.1:0-11531 GCA_038241375.1 Spirochaetota bacterium | reverse complement strand
GAATATAATGGTGATGTCGTACTGTGCGGCATCACCATTATTTCTATTCAGGCAGTTTTCGTGTTATTTAATGATTGAATATATATGGAGTTTTAAACAATTGTCAGACAGCAAAAGGTTAATTCATCCGGCATTTTTTTTATTTTAAAATAAAGGTTTATGGTAACATCTTGTTAACCGATGGTATTTTGTTTCCGCCGCATCGCAGCCGCGGCGATAATATATTTTTTTATCATAAAAGATTTGAGGATTAATTACAAAAAAATAGAAAGTAATTCGGAGGAACAAAAATGGGTCGTTTTACAGATGAATACAGGTCTAAGCTTACAACTCCCCAGGAAGCGGTAAAAGTTGTAAGGTCTGGAAATCATGTTTTTTACGGGGAGTTTGTACTCTTCCCCCAGCTTCTCGATAGCGCTCTTGCAGACAGAATTCATGAACTTAATGATGTTGAAATCAGAAGTGTTTGTTTTACAAAATCACCTAAAGTTATTGAAAAGGATCCCGAGGCTAAACATGCCGTTGTGAATGATTATCATCTTGGAGGAGTTTCAAGAAAACTTCATGATAACAATCAGTGTAATTATATTCCGATTACATATCATCAGGTTCCCAGAATTATCAGAAAATATCTCACTCCTGACGTTGCGTTTATCACAACTGCGCCGATGGATGAAAACGGATATTTCAACTTCGGTCTTGCAAATTCAATTACAGGTGCAAATCTCAGTAAGGCAAAACGTGTTGTAGTCGAAGTAAACGAAAA
Organism: Spirochaetota bacterium; assembly: GCA_038241375.1. Lineage (GTDB taxonomy): Bacteria > Spirochaetota > UBA4802 > UBA4802 > UBA5550 > WRGT01. The sequence continues at coordinate 10,765 of JBBRFT010000105.1, read as the reverse complement.
TGTCCCATATTGCCTCGGTGGTAATTTTGAATCTATTCACATTTCAAGTGTTTCACATATTGTAGAGGGTCTGAATAATCCGCTTGTAGAGGTTCCGCCTGTTGCTCCCCGGGATATAGACAGGCAGATTGCCGGTTTTATAATGAATGAGATTGAAGATGGCGCAACTCTTCAGCTTGGGATAGGTGCTCTTCCGAATCTTATGGGGCAGCTTATCGCCGAGAGTGATCTGAAAGATCTCGGACTGCATACAGAGATGCTTGTGGACTCCTGTGTTGATCTTTATAATTCGGGTAAAGTTACAGGGAGAAAGAAGAAGATAGATCATTTTAAAATGACATATACATTTGCAATGGGAACAAAGAAGCTTTATGATTTTCTTCACCGTAACCCTACATGCGCATCGTATCCTGTTAACTATGTAAATGATCCGAGAATGATCTGTCTTAATCCTAAAGTTACTGCTATCAACAATGCTGTTGAGGTGGATCTTTTCAGTCAGATATGTTCAGAGTCTGCGGGATACAGACAGGTTTCCGGTACAGGCGGACAGCTCGATTTTATTTTCGGCGCGTTTAATTCAACGGGCGGCAAGGGTATCATCTCGATGACATCTACTTATACAGAGAAGGATGGCACGGTTAAATCCAGAATTGTACCGACACTGCAGACCGGCGCTATTGTAACAGTTCCAAGATCTATTTCACATTATATTGTAACTGAGTACGGTATTGCAATGATGAAGGGGAAATCGACATGGCAGAGAGCTGAAGCCCTTGTAAATATTGCACATCCCGATTTCAGAGAAGATCTTATCAAGGAAGCCTTAAAGATGAAGATTTGGACCAGAAGTAAGAAGCAGGATTAAGATTACTCCTCCCCATCCGGCGCTGCGGCGCCACCTTCCCCACGATGAGATGGGGAAGGATACTGTTAATTTTTCCTTCGTTCAGGAATTGACCCGGGCTCTGTTCCGGTGTTGAAGAATTCTTCTGTAAGATATAGCCCGCAGTAGCAGTGTCCAAACTCTTTCTGGTCCGGGATGCAATAGTCACACGGACAGATCATATCTTTGTCGATTTCTTTTATACCATCTGCATCACGGCAGGGACAGGCGAAATATCCGTACCGGTTGAAGTTTTTCATAAGACCTTCAGTGATGATCTCGAGATGCTCTTTGTCTCTATTCAGTTTCCATTTATTTTTTTCAGCAACCATTGAAATAAAGAGGGACACCTCTTCATAGGATTTTGCTTTCATCAGTATTAACCTTCGATAAAGTTTTTTTTGTATTCGTCTTCAGTAAAACCGACTATAATTTTTGTGCCATCAAGAATTAGAAATGGGAAACCTATATCTTTATTGTATTTCTCTTTAAGATTGAGTTTTATTTCACTCTTCTTGTCCTGGTCATATTCATCGACATATACATAGCTGAAAGTTATTGAATTCTCCCGTAGAAATTTTAAAGCCTTTTTACAGAATGCGCATGTTGATAATGCGAAAACCACTATTTCACCTTTGTTTATAGCCCCTTCTTCTTTTATAAAGTTTATATCATTCATAGTTTTATCCTCTTAAATCTTTAATTTATATTCAGTATTATGGGTTTTGTTTTAATATAATACTGAACATAAATATTAATATATTTATTCCTATAAAGCAATTTATTAATATAACTCATGATAAAAAAGGCGGAATTTACTGGTCAACGGAAAGCAGTGTTTAATTTTAGAATATTATTATAAAATGCATATATATTGTAACTTTTATTATCTAAATGCTCTAACTTAACATAAAACTTTTTTCATTGTACTCTCCTATTGCCTGAAGCAGTAACCTGCTTCAGGCTTTTTCATTAAAAAGAGATGATTTTTGCCTGTTTCTCTATTATTCTGTTGCTTCAAGTTTCATTTCACAGGACATTACAGGTGTTTCTTTTTTCCATGGCCGTTTGTAATATCCGTTGCCGCAGTAATTCGCGAAAAGCATTGTCCGCAGCAGTTTCATTATCATTGCCTGTTCTTTTTTTGAATAATGCCGGGAAAATTCTTCACTCTGTTTCTCCGGAACAGTTTCCCCTTTTGCGTATGCCCATTCCCGCGCATAGTTGAGAGCTATCCACTCGCGATAGATAAAATCTTTTTTATTAAGCTTTATCAACGAAAGATATTCATCTTTTGTTATTCCGGCTTTTCTGCCAACTGCAGAATGTACCGATACTCATCCGGCACAGTTGTTTGTCATTGAAACTGTTATAAGCATTTTTTCACGGAATACAGGATCTATCTTTTTATATACGGTAATAAAGGATGGTCCTTTAAAGATAGAAATAAACCGTTTTATAAAATCGTAAAAAGAAGTGAAAGTTGTAAGATAATTTGTCATTTTAATTTCCTCGAGTAATGTGTATTATAACACTCTGCAGTAATGTTTTAAATATCAATTATTATTCTACAATTATTCTTTATTTAGTGGAGATAAATTGCCACTGATTTATGAGTAGTTACGATAAATCGGCTGTTATTTAAAATAAAAGATGACAGGTTTTAGACTATTTCATTCCTTAAATGCTGTTTTATTTAAAAAAGTTGATCATTTCATATCTGTTTAATAAAGTACCATAAAACATCTTAGTGGAAGAGAATGAATAAAATAGAAAAAGTATTAAGTGAGTATCCGTTTGTTATTCTTGATGGCGGCTTTGCCACAGAACTTGAAAAAAAAGGCTTCGATCTCAAAGACCGGCTCTGGTCCGCAAAGATTTTAGCTGAAGATCCAGATGCTGTAAGAGATGTTCATTTGTCATATCTCAATGCCGGAGCTGACTGCATTATAACATCGTCATATCAGGCGACAGTTCCGGGTTTTATCTCTGCCGGTTATTCACGAAGTGAGGCTGTCGATCTTATCGGCATGTCAGTCCGGATTGCATCTGATGCTGTTAAGCAGTTTCATGAATCTTCTCCGGATATGAGTAAACGTCCAGAACCGTTTATTGCTGCTTCGGCAGGATGTTACGGGTCGTTTCTTGCAGATGGTTCTGAATATCGTGGTGATTATCATCTCGATGTAAACGGTTATAAAAGTTTCCACAGGGAGAGAGTTGATATTCTTGCCGGGGCTGGTGCAGAAATTATTGCTTTTGAAACATTCCCAAGCCTGGAGGAGGCTGCTGCGGTGGCTGAACTTATGGATGAGTATAACGAACTTAGTTGCTGGATTGTTTTTTCAATGCAGAATGCTCTTCTTACGAGTCATGGAGATAATTTTGTAGATTGCATAAGATTTCTAAATGGAAGAAAGAATATTGCAGCTTATGGTATAAACTGTTCGCCGCCGGGTTTTATAACACCGGCTCTCGAATCGCTTAATGCTGAGTTAAAAAAAAGATTTGTAGTATACCCCAATTCAGGTGAGCATTATCATACAGACTGTTCATGCTGGCAGGATGATAGCGCCGCCAGTGATTACCGTAAGCTGGCAGAAGAGTGGTATAGCCGAGGGGCAAGGCTCATTGGCGGATGTTGTCGTACCGGTCCTTCTGATATAGCCGCAATAAAAAATTTCAGAGATAAACTGATTTTATCGTAAAATACAGGATTTAATCTCTCCGCTGTTTTTGGCGGCGAGTAGAATAGATTATTTTAAAATAAAAAAATTTAGGAATTATTCCTGAAATAAAACAACAAATATTTTATGAGGAGTAAGCTATGCAGAGTATATTTACAAGAAGAAGTATTCGAAAATACAAGGATACAAATGTTGATGATGCAATACTTAATGAAATTATTAAGGCGGGAATGAATGCTCCCTCTGCGGGGAATGCCCAGCCGTGGCATTTTATTATCGTTCGTGATCAGGATAAGCTGATTAAAATAACGGAAGTACACCCATATTCAAAAATGCTGCTTCATGCAAAATCTGCAATTCTAATATGTGGAGATCCCTCTCTCGAAAAACATGAAGGTTTCTGGGTTCAGGACTGCGCTGCGGCTGTTCAGAATATGCTTCTTATGATCGACAATAAAGGGCTCGGTTCGGTCTGGCTAGGCATTTATCCGCTGAAAGATAGAATTGACGGTGTAAAGAAAATTTTCAATCTCCCTGAAGGGATTATCCCTTTTGCAGTACTCCCCGTGGGATATCCCGATGAGGCCAAACCTGTGAATGATAAATTTGATTCATCAAAAATACATTTTGATAAATGGTAGCTGATTTTTTTAATGTGGTTTTATGTGGAAACGAAAGTGCGAATATATATTCGCACTTTCAATTGATTCCGGAATTATATGGTTTTTCTACAACTCCTCAATGCTCTTGATAATCTGCTTCACCACGGTTTCATCGGTCTTCGGATTAAAGAAAACTCCCTTCCACGCAGGAATTGAAATCCCCATAGGGTTATAACCCATCGATGTTGTGAAGCTCAGATTCGCATCAATTGCCGGGTCGATTGAATTTTTTCTTTTTTCGAAGAGCCGCTGTATCTCTCCAAAATATCTTGTGTATTCTTTTTCTGATAATTCGTTGTTAATCAGCTTGTTGTAAATCTGTTCTGCATTTCGTCCTTTGGGGAGAACCCAGAATACAACACTCGGTCCCATGCATTCTTCATTCAGTACTTTGCAGTACTCAAGGTTTGATAGTTTCTTTTTAAGCAGAGAGGTCATTTCAAGTGAGTGCGCAACAAGTATCTGGTAACCTTTCAGTCCTATACCGTTAAGGCTTGCCATTACAGAATAGGGCCCTATTCCTGGGCGGGAAGTTTCAAGTGTAAACATCGCCGGGTCGTGTCTGTAGTCCGCTTCTGAAAAATATGGAATCTGTTCCATTGTTCTGAATAGATACTTTAAATCATCTCTGTTGTATACTATGAATGCACTGGAAGGGTAGTGGCCCCATCCCATTTTATGAAAATCCAGCGTGATAGAATCTGCGTGCTGTATACCCATGGAAAATTTTCTTAAGCGTTCAACTACAGAAATGACATCGGGGCTCAGGACAAATTCATTCTGTTCAATATTATACTCGTTAAGAAAACATAAAGACCATCCGGCGGCAGCATCAACGTGTAGTTGCGGAACAGGCATGCTGTGTTTTGAACTTTTTTCTTCAATGATTTTTCTTATCGCGGCAATATCATCAATGCCGAATGCATCTGTGCTCCCGAATGTGGCGATGACAAAGGGGATGTAAATTTTTTCTTTATATAAATTTTCAATTTTTTCTTCGAGAAGATTCAGATTCATTGAACATGAACTGTCTGTAGGTATGGAATGAAGATTGTCAGTTCCGAGTCCAAGCCAGCCTGCCAGAGTTTCATTTGAATAGTGAGCCGCTTCAGAGACTATACCTGCCATTTTAATCCCCTGAAGACCTTTTTTCATCGCGTCGGGGTGAATTTTTTCAATGCCGATTTTGCCGCCATACATGTTCGATATTGTTCCCCCCATTGTAAATACTCCCCATGGATTAGCCGTGTGATAAAACACCAGATTGGCAAGAGCGGTAATCGCTTTGAGTTCAAGTTCATTAGACCGCTGGCTGTACGTGTCCACGCAGAGGTTCGGATTTTTAAGCAGACAGGCTATGGATCCGATGAGTGACGCGTAATTAGCGGGTCCCTTTACATTTTCCATATGGAGTTTTGATGACCATCCGTCAGTTCCCCAGAAGTAGGGGAATATTGCGTCGCGGGCATCTTTCAGATTACCCGGTATATAATGAATTTCAGGATTGGATTGAGCAGTATCATAATTTCTGGACATGAGATCAGATGCGGTTATAGTCTCTTCCGCCGCCATTGTGTTTAAGAGTTCATTGAAAATCTGTACTATTTCATCTCTATTACATGTGAAAAAATTTTCTACTATGTTGTTGAGAAGTTCTTTTTTCATTTTTTTATCCTATCGTAAATTCATATATTTACTATTAATTATAGATATCTATTTGTAAAGCAATCTTCAATTTACCCCTATATTTCGAATGGTTTTCGTGGGTGCGTATGTGAGGTATAAATTGAAAATGTGAGATTACAGGCACAGCGCGAAACGCTGTGTCTCTCAATATATCTTTCTACTGGATTTAGGGAGCAGCAAAAAAAAGAGGGTAGTATTGAGAATGAAAAGTATGAGAGAAATTGTATGCTAATAGAAAAACAACTGCAGGTTTCCGTAAATTAATTTTAATAGATTGACTGAAAAATTTAATTGTGCTTTTTTTATTTAATCGTTCAAATGTGAAAACTTTACTCAAGTTAGATAAAAATTTTAAATTTAGCGTTTTTTGAGTGCGGAGTTTGGATGTAATTAAAACATCAATAAAAATAACAAACTTAGATTATTAAGGAAGAAAATTTAGAAACGGATGCTGAATCTAAAGACTATATCAATGCGATAATTAATAAGTTTTAAAAGGAGTCTCTTGTGAAGAAAATAATTTTGTTCGCAGTTTTAATCTTTTCCTCGATTACACTCTACGCTGGTGAATTGAGGGAGATAATTGTATTTACCAATCCCGGTTGCTCGAGATGCGCTTATATAGTAGGTACATTGAAAAAAAATAATATTGAATTCAAAGAATACTCCGCTTCAGACAGAAACAGCCCGGTAAACATGTGGCAAGCTCTCCAGGCATCCGGGAAGTTCAAGGGCGGGTCAATTATGATGCCGGTTGTTCTATACAACAATCAGACTCTTTTCAACATCGAAGATTTAAAAGCAACTGCAGATTCATTAATCGCATATGCAAATAATGGATCAGAATCCGGCGATATAATTCAGGATGAAAAAAAACAGGAAGAGAAAAAACCTGAACCGGATAATAATATTTCCGGTTTTTTTGCTAAGAACAAAAAGTTCAGTTATTCCGCTGAGAATAGGAATCCAGTCTGGTCAGGTACGGGTACAGCAACTGTTACTGAGCTATATGAGAATACAGTTAAAGTTTCGATTGATCGCAAAGTAGAGGAAATACTTCTTGGAAGTAAATGGAAGAAAAAAGATAAGGTAGTGCTGGAATTAACACGCTCTGGTGATGTGTATACTTCAACAGGGGATGACGGCTATACCGGAAAAGCTGATGTTTCAGATAGAGTTCTTAAACTGTCTGGGAAGAGCGGATTTGTAATACTAGAGGTGCTGCCTTAGTAATCATTTTTTTGTTAAGTAAGAGTTTTAAACTGTTACTCAGGTTTTGCGAAATAATATAACCGCGTCAAAAAAATGTGGTCAGTATTAAGAATGAAGCTGATTTACGGGGGCAAAGCTCTTGTAAATCAGCATTCCCAGATTTTACGAAGCATATGCACCCCCGAAAATAATTCGCTACCTGAGAAATGGGATGTTGGATTCTTTTTTCTGCTTGCAAATAGTCTTTTAAAAACTGTTATACATAAATACATTTAAGCAATTATTTAAAGACGTAGAAAATATTTCTCCTGTCAAAAGAGTACGTTTTAGGAACCGAATTCATAGGTTGTTTCAATAAGTTACAAACATGTTAAGTATTAAATATTTGTTAATTTAATACTTAACTGAGAATTATCTTTAACAAAAATTTGACAGAAGTATTAATAAAAACAGTAATGGCTTATTGAATTAGTAAATTATTAGATTTAAAGGAGAATAGATATGAGAACTAACGAATATGCTGCTTCTCAGGTAAAAAAAATATCTGAAGAGAAAAAAGACAGGAAGCCGGTTTCATCTTTTTTTGGTGAGTATACATTTAATAAAGGTGTAATGCAGGCAAAACTTCCAAGGTCAATATACATGAAGTTAATGTCATGTATTGAAGAGAATACCAAGCTTGACATTGACACAGCTAATGCTGTTGCTCATGCCATGAAAGAATGGGCCATGGAAAACGGCGCAACTCACTTTGCGCATTGGTTTCAGCCCATGACCGGTGCAACTGCTGAGAAACATGACGCTTTTATCGAATTTTCAGATACACATGAGGTAATGGAGAGATTTTCCGGATCTCAGCTTGTTCAGAGCGAACCGGATGCTTCAAGCTTCCCCAGTGGCGGAATAAGAGCTACTTTTGAAGCTAGAGGTTATACTGCATGGGATATGTCAAGCCCCGCCTTTATCCGGAAGAATGGCAGTGGTATTACTCTTTGTATCCCTTCGGCGTATATATCATATACAGGGGAAGCTTTAGATAAAAAGACTCCTCTTTTAAGATCAGTTAGAGCGGTAAACGCAAGTTCAATCAGAATGCTTCGTCTTCTCGGGAATGATCATTCAAAAAAAGTCGTATCAAACCTGGGACCGGAGCAGGAATACTTTCTTATAGACAGAAGCTTTTATATCAAAAGACAGGATCTTATCCTTACCGGAAGAACACTTCTTGGTGCTGCACCTGCTAAAGGGCAGGAGCTTGAGGATCAGTACTTCGGAAGCATAAAAGAGAGAGTTCAGTCTTTCATGCATGAATTTGATGAAGAACTGTTTAAACTCGGAATACCTGCGAAAACAAGACACAATGAAGTAGCGCCTGCTCAATTTGAGATTGCTCCGATATTCGAAGAAGCAAACCTTGCAGTTGATCATAATCAGCTTCTTATGGATACAATGGAAAAAATAGCGCGGAAACATAATTTTGCAGCGCTTCTGCACGAAAAGCCTTTTGCCGGAGTAAATGGTTCAGGAAAACACGTTAACTGGTCAATCGGTACTGATGATGGAATAAATCTCCTTAACCCGGGGAAAACTCCAACTGAAAATATTCAGTTTCTTGTATTCCTTATAGCTGTAATTAAAGCAGTACACAGACATGGAGATATTCTACGTGCAACTGTTGCTACTACAGGTAATGAGCATCGACTTGGCGCTAATGAAGCTCCTCCTGCGATTATATCTGTATTCCTTGGTGAGCAGCTTGAGGGTATACTCAACGCAATAGAAAAGGGCGAAATTCTTAAGGATATGGATGCTGCGCTTATAGATCTGGGACTTGCATCTCTTCCTGTTGTAAGCAAAGATAATACTGATAGAAATAGAACATCTCCGTTTGCTTTTACAGGTAACAAATTCGAATTCAGAGCCGTTGGTTCATCTCAGTCAATATCACTTGCTGCGGCTGTAATCAATATGATCGTTGCTGAAAGTCTTGATGAACTTGCAGACAAAATTGAGAAAGCAGGTAAAGGTGATCTTAAGAAGATTATAATTGATCTGATCCAGAGTGAAATCAAAATAGCTAAGCCTGTAGTCTTCGGCGGAGATAACTATTCGGCAGAGTGGTATGCCGAGGCTGAAAGAAGAGGACTTCCTAATCATAAGACAGCCCCGGAATCTCTTAAATCGTTTAACACCGAAAAGGCGAAGAATCTTTTTGAAAAATATAAAGTTCTTTCAAATGTTGAGCTCTCTTCAAGATATCATATACATCTTGAAAATTATATCAAAAAAATCGAAATAGAAGCAAGAACATTCTACAGTATAGTTTCATCACAGATTCTCCCTGCGGCGTATAAATTTCAGAACGACATTGCTGGATCTATAAAAAACGCTACAGGTCTTGTGGATGATAGTCTGCTTAAGCCTCAGAAAGAACTTCTTACAAGAGTTAGCACTCTTATAGTAAATATTCAGAGTGGAATTACATCACAAAAATCCAGCTGTGACGACGCAAAGAAGATTGAACATGAGCAGGAGAAAGCTGAATACTATTGCAGTAAGGTAAAAACCGGAATGGATGAGCTTCGTGTCTTTGTTGATGAGCTTGAAACAATCATGGACGATTCATTATGGCCTATACCTAAATTCTGGGAGATGCTTTTTATTATATAATGTACCGGCAGTGCGAGGTGGACGGGGGCTGTTGAGTTATAGACTCCTTTCGCCCCGCCCCTATCCGCCCTATCGGGCACCTTTCCCCATGAATGGTAGAAAGGGTAATACGAAAAGTCCCGTATTTCTCTCCTCCCATTCATGGGGGAGATGTCCGACAGGACAGAGGGGGCGGTGCTTCTTAATAATTAGGATCTTTAACTCTCTGATAAACCTTCTTAACTCTATCTGTCAGCTGCACCGAGATGTACTGCTTCGACTTAACAGCTTTTTCGTATAATTTGTGTCCTTCAGACTGACATCTTTTACATCCGTCGACCGGTATCTCTATTCCAACACATGTCGGGTGAATAGAGGCTGTTGATTCAATAACCAGTAAACCGCGGCAGTCTTTACATGTCATTATCTGCTCTTTCTGGCTCTCCTGAATTCCGTCGGTATCATAATAAATATTTTTATGCCTTATGGTAAATTGCCCTACTGGCGCTTTATCAATATCAGGTGAAGGGTTAAAATAATTATTAAGGACAGGTTCCTTCAGTTTTCTAATATACTGAGTGACTTCATCATCTTGCGGGATGTAGTTCATATCGTAATCAGGTTCCTTCACGTGTGAATAGTCGAGTCCTGCCATTGCAAGGACAATCCCCAGATTAACATAAGGGAGAGCGCCCTGAATTGAGTAACCACCTTCAAGCACTGCAATGTGCGGATTGAGCTTTTCGTTAAGTAGCGCATAACCGTGAGCTGTGAAATTCATGTTGGTAATCGGATCGGTGTAATGGTTATCCTGCCCAGCTGAGTTGATAATTATTTCCGGTTTAAAATGATCAAGTATCGGCATCACCATATTGTCAATGGTGTATATGAATCCCTCTTCTGAAGTATTAGGGGGGAGAGGGATGTTGATTGTCCGGCCCCTGGCATTCGGTCCGCCGAGTTCTCTCAGATGTCCCGATCCG
>JBBRFT010000104.1:0-11606 GCA_038241375.1 Spirochaetota bacterium | reverse complement strand
CCGACATATTTCAGTCTGGATGAAGCTGTCCCCATGTCGACAAGATAATTTTTTACAGCCAATGCCCTTTTCTCCGAGAGATTAAGATTATACTCTTCATTCCCGACATCATCGGTGTGCCCCTCCACGATAATATCGTATGCTCTATACTTTTCCAGAATCTGATAAACACGATCGAGTATATTTGTTCCTCTCTTTCTAAGAGTTGAACTTCCGAAGGCGAATTCAATATTGCTTACCCTCATTTTGAGTCCCCTCTCAGTGATGATAACAAGTATATCCACCGAAATTTTATCGGATGCTGTTTCAGAAATATTTCCTGCCGGATCTAATGCGGTAAATTGAACATCGTAATCTGAAGCAGACTCGACAAGTTCGCCATTATCACCCACACCATCCCATTTCAGATGTTCAGGAATATTTCCCTTTCCGCTGAATTTTTTAAAAAGCAGCCCGCTCTCGTTATAAATATTTATATTCCAGCCTGCTAATCCTGAATTATCCTCACCTTTCATCCGTAGTGTAAGATAATCGTTCTCTCCATCATCATCGGGGGAAAAGAGATCCGGCTCGTGAGAGATGCTTACCTTCGGTTTTGTCCGGTCAAAAACAATCCTTTTCGGATATGACACAGGATTATTCCCGCTTGCGTACCATGCTGAAAAAATCACTTTATAAAATCCGTCATCAAGCATTTCCCCTTTACTGTCACGGCAATTCCAGTCAACAGCAGCGGGGATTAAACCTGTACCCGTTATAGAAGTAACAATTTTTTTCTCATCAGATTCTGTTATCAGTATTTCCCATCGCTCAATCCCTTTTACAGATGAAAGATCGGGGAAAAACTTTAGTGATAATTTTTCATTTTTACTATACGAAAAATATTCATTTTCAAACCGTACATCAGCAATCTCCATTTTAGTTGTAAGAATTATTTCGCGCAAAGCGGCAGATGCTTTGTTCCCGGCTTTATCGACAGATGAAACCGTGTAGTGATAAAGACCATCGGAAAGTACTGCTCCCGATTCATCTTTGCCGTCCCAGACAAATTTTTCAGGGACAGAACCTCCGTCCCATTTGTATGAAACAACTGTAACGCCTGCAGAATTCTTTATTTCGCCAATCCACAAGTCTTCAAATGATGATTTAATTTTCTGATGTATTATTAATGTGTCTTTATTTTTATCTCCATTCGGAGAAAAGATCATTGAATCTGTTTTTATATCTACTTCCGGCGAGGTACTGTCTAATGCCAGAACACCTGATTTCACAGGGGCGATATTGTCTCGCGAATCCCATGCGTAAAAATAATACTTATACTTCCCGTCAGAAAGCTTTACCCCTGAATTTCCCGATCCATCCCATAATATTTTTTCAGGAACTGCCAGTGAATCTTTTGTACTTATAATCCTTTTGAAAAATGCAGACACCGTAAGACTTTCATCCATCTCCCTGTCGCTCATTTTAAACTCTTTTACTATAAGATCTTTATCATCGGAAATCTGAAGCTTCCAACCTCTGATTCTGCTCTGATCACGGACAGATATATCAAAAACCAGATAATCCTGAACACCGTCATAGTTCGGAGAGATGTAGGTATAATCGGGATTAATAGATAACGCCGGAGGTTCGCGGTCAAGCGCGCCATATTCAATTGTTATACCCGCGGTATGATTTACGCCCTGTTCCCCGGAGTATGTAAGCGCGTAATTGATTGATGTGCTGTAAGTTTCGCCGGAAAATTTATACCCGGCACCTCCGGTGTAAGACATGAATTCATAATTGTCCGGAACAGCAGCTCCAAATCTTAGTGAGAAAGAATTCAGAATAGATGTTTCAAGCCCGAACTTAACTGCATATTTACTGTAACCTTCAAAAACAGATACGTCATTATAAAAACCAAAAGTGTAAACTCTGTCTCTGTAAAAATCGAAACTGTATCCGCCCGTAACCGAATTCAGATCTGAATCCTCTCCCGAACTGAATCCTGCATCAACTGTAAAACCGATTGCCGGGTCGAGAAATCCAAATCCGCTTACTGTGGAAGAACCGGTCAGTTTATATATAAATCCCGGTTTTAAACCTATGTAATAATTAGTCTCTTCATATTCAGAGTATGCAGCGTCTACGGCTAATCCGAATAAAAACTTAGAGATAACCTCTTTCGAAATCCCGAAATATCCTGCATACGCTTTCTGCTCCGGAAGTCCATCAATATTAAAATAGCTGAATCCGAATGAAATTACACCATACGCTGTGGGCAGAGCCAGTGCGGCATAAGGGTAAATATAATCTTCGCCCAGGGAGCCATAGTTTAAACTCAGACTGAATCTTTCAAGATCTGCCATTGACGCGGGATTATATGGTGAAAGATCACCTCCGGAAGCAGAAACACCGGCACCAGCCCGGCCTGAATAGAATGCACTCCCTCCGGAGAGAAAGGCACTTCCCGCTGGGGATGCACTTATTGAAGAGATGAAGCAGATCAGATAAACAGGGATAATAATTATAGATAATTTTTTTATTTTCATAGATATCACTTAATTTAAAGATTAGAGACAGATTATATCACTTCAGAATCGAATCAAGACTTTTTTATTGAAGTTCAGTACTCAAATTAATGCAACAACTCATGCTTAATGAATGCTGCCTTTGTGTTGTGGAAAAGTGATTAAACCTGCATACATCTCTCTGCCTTGCATCTTATCATTACCAACATCTTAACACCCCCGTAAATCCCGGGGGATTTAGGGGGCTACGAAGAAGATATTGGCAATGATTAGGCCTTGTATGCAGATCATACCCGTAAGTAAAAATAAAATAATTGAAATAAACAGAACTATATTAACAGATATCCATTATGAATATAGTAAAACCAACAGTAGAAAACATAATAAAAGCTGCCGGAATAATTAAATCCGGCGGACTGGTTGCATTCCCCACTGAGACTGTTTACGGTCTGGGGGCTGATGCATTGAATCCGGTCGCTGCAGCGGGAATATTTGAAGCAAAAAAGAGGCCATTTTTCGATCCGCTTATAGTTCACATATCAGAAATTTCCGATGTAGAAAAAATTGCAGAGAATCCCGACTCTAAAGTTTTGAAATTGATGGAGAGATTCTGGCCGGGACCCCTTACTATAGTTTTAAAAAAAAAAGATATTGTACCTGATATCGTAACATCCGGAATACCGACTGTTGCAGTAAGAATGCCGGTGCACCCGGCGGCGCTGGCACTTATCAGAGCAGCGGGTACCCCGATAGCTGCACCAAGCGCCAACAGATTCGGATGCCTCAGCCCCACCACTGCTGAACACGTCAGCACCCAGCTTGGAGATTCAATTGACATGATACTTGACGGCGGCCCCTGCAGCATAGGTATTGAATCAACAATAATAAAGATTATGAATAACCGTTTCTACCTGCTCAGACCGGGAGGTATTGCACCTGAAGAAATTCAAGATTTCACCGGAGAGACTCTTCTGACAGAGATTCCAGGAGATAAACCTGAAGCCCCAGGGCAGCTCCCCTATCACTACTCGCCGGAAAAGCAGGTAATACTCACAGATAAAATTACCAGCATTGAAGAGCGGAGCGGGTATCTTTTTTTCCGCAAACCCGAAATTCCATATTCCGAAAACAGATCAAAGATACTTTCTGAAAATGGAGACTTACGGGAAGCGGCGGCAAACCTATTCTCTCATCTGCACCGGCTCGATATGCTTGACATAGATAAGATATACGTTGAACGTGTTGACGGCTCCGGACTGGGAATTGCCATTATGGACAGACTTAAAAAAGCATCGATGAAATATATCTGACATGGAGAACAGTATGGCCTCCGGAAATCAACTTTTTAAAAAAGCAGAAATTCGAACCTCGCTTTACAAAGGATTTATCAATTCCTTCAGAGCATTTTCACTTCTACGTAAAAACAGAAGTATGCTTATATATTTTATCGTTCCCTTTATACTTAATATTTTAATACTTACGGGGATTTTTTATTATTCATATACAACGCTAATGCCGCTGATCCAGTCATTTATTTCCGGTGATACATGGTATATGGCATTCTTACGGCTTCTGGTTTCACCAGTACTCTTTGTCCTATTTTCAATTTTTACTATACTAATATATTCAATTGCAGGAGGAATAATTACAGCTCCCTTCCTCGATTTACTCTCATTTAAAACAGAAAAAGTTCTCGGGAATAAAATTCCGGAAGAAAGTGTTTCGTTCAAGGAGATGGCATCTGACATATTACGTGCTCTTTCGAACTCCATCCGTCTGATTTTTATGATTTTAATTATTAATATTGTTTTCCTTCTACTGAATCTCATACCGGGAGGGAGTTTTATATATGCATTTTTAAATTTTCTTTCGGCACTATTTTTTTACGGTTTCCAGTTTTACGATTTCCCTCTTGAAAGAGACAGATATAGTTTCAATGAAAAATTAAGGATCACATGGAAATTCAGAAAGTCAGTATTCGGTACGGGACTCGCTTTTTTTATAATGTCATTTATCCCGATAGTCGGCTTCCTCGGACTTAACTTTTGTACTGTGGGAGCAGCTATTATATATACAGAAGATATTCATCCTGTATTAACAGGAGACTGATCATGACACTACACTATTGCCGCAGGAGTCTGATGCAGAATCAAAGGGAGAAAATTTTTTGTGAAAAATAAATTTATTGTTTTTGAAGGGATCGACGGCTCAGGAAAGTCTACCCAGTGTTCGCTGCTTTACAATTATATTGCATCTGAAAATATTCCGGTAAAACTTCTGGCAGAACCGACCTCGGGAGTATACGGGCAGCAGATACGTAAAATGCTACAGAGTGAAACACCGGTATCTGTTGATGAACAGATCCGTCTCTTCATTGAAGACCGGCAGCAGGACTTTGACCTTAATATAAAACCATGTATGGGGCAGGGCAAAACAATTGTAATGGACAGATACTTCTATTCAAATGCCGCGTATCAGGGATCATCCATTATCTCCCCCGAAGATATAATTAAAATAAATATAGATAAAGGATTCCCTCTCCCCGACAGAGTTTACTATATCGACATCGATCCTGCTGAAGCGATACGGAGAATTACAGCAAGAAGTACATCAGGAAAAACCGAATTATTTGAAAAGAAAACTTTCCTCGAAAAAGTTAGAAAAAACTTTTTGCAAATGACCGATGAACGTTTTCTTATAATAGACGGAAGTTTGAGCCAGGAGAAAATTTTTCAGATAATAAAAAAAGATTACCTTTCTCTGACTATAACAGTTAACGATTGATTTAGATCTTGTCATTTCGAAAGTATGTGAGAAATCTTAAATTTAAGACAAAGAATAAGATTTCTCAGTCGCTATCTCTTCTTCGAAATGACAGATTGTGTACTATTTCATTCGTTAAATGCTATAAGTAAAATTAACTCAGAACATATCATAGAAAAAAATAAAGCTTATCCTACGGAGAAACTGATGTTCATAAAAAAAATTTTTACTGCTATATGTATAATATTTACAGCAAATGCATCATATTCTGCTGATAATCCATTCCCTCTCCCTCCATCTGCATTATCTTCAAGCTACTCAGAAGGATCATTTTCATCAATGCTGAATCCTGTTTTTACAGATATGGACAGCACAAGAGGGATAGCATACAGATATGTATCATATAACAGTGAAGATAACGGTAACCACTTTGCTTCTATTAATCTGTTTGGATTCGATTTTATCTATTCCCGTTATAATTCGATACCGGACATAAACGGAGATTCGATATTGGAATCCGGTGTAAATATCTATAGTATCAACAAAGGATTCTTTTTCGGAAACATATTCGGATTCGGCGTCGGATACTCATTCAGCAGCGGCAGTGAAGATTACTTCAGCAGCTATAGCGGATGGAACGCCGGTCTTCTATTCAGGCCGTTAAAGTTTCTTTCACTCGGAGCGGCATTCAGAGATATTAACAGTAAAATCGATGAAGAAAAAATAGATACAGCGATTGATTACTCCATTTCAATCCGGCCATGGAAGGAGTACCTCACGCTATCGGCAGGATGTATTACACAAAAAGATAAAGATGCAGAATATTACTACTCTGCCGACCTGAAAGGTTACAAAGACATCTCATTTATAATAAAATATGGAACAGATAAAAGCATTACAGCCGGATTAACTCTCCCTCTTTATCTTAGAAGCGGAAGCGGTATGGAGATGATCATTGACGCATACGGTTCTGGAAAATCTGAAACAGCTGATTTTAGAAGTGCCGGTATAGCATTCAAATCAAAAAAAGGTAGAGAGACTATAAACATCTCCCCTTTAGAGAATTTCGTGACCTTGAAAATCAACGATAACTATAAAATGGAAAGAAGAGAATCGGGTCTGTTCTTAAGAAAAGAACCGGTCTTTCAGGATCTTCTCAGAGGCATTACCAGAGCAGGGTCCGATCCGGCTATAACCGGTTTTATCATTGAGATAGAGAGTTCCGGATTCGGACTGGCCCAGGCCCAGGAGGTAAGAGATTTACTGATTAAACTCCGCGGTGAAGGGAAAAAAGTTTATACCATACTTAATTATTCAGGGAACAGGGAGTATTATCTGGCTTCCGCATCGGACAAAATATTTTTTACACCAAACTCTACATTTAAAATAACAGGGCTCAGTGCTAAAGCCTACTTTTTGAAAGGGCTAATGGATAAGGGTGGTGTTAAGTTTGAATCAATAAGTAAAGGCAAATACAAATCGTTTAATGAAACATATACTAGAACAGAGATGTCTCCACACGCCCGCGAAAATCTCGAAGAGATACTCACCGACCTGAACGAACAGTTTATTTCCGGAATAACTGAACAGAGAAAAATTACGCGGGAAACAGTTGATGAGCTTTTCAGAAAAGGATTATACTCTCCCGCTGAGGCAAAAGAGAAAGGATTTGTTGATGAAATAATGTACGCTAATGAAGCCGCAGATTCGATTACCGGAAAAGGGAAAACAATCTCTTTTGAAAATTACATCAGAGAGGGAGAAACGACCGGTTCATGGGGCACCATCCCGGCCATTGCTGTTATTAACGTAACCGGATCTATAGTAGCCGGTAAAGGCGGCGGTTCAGCCATGTCAAATTCAACGGGAGATTATGAATACAAACTCTCCATTGACAAAGCATTCAGCGATGAATCGGTAAAAGCTGTTATTATAAGAATAGATTCAGGGGGAGGGTCCGCATCAGCTTCAGATTTCATGTGGAATGCACTGTACGCAGCCAAGAAAAAGAATCCTAAACCTGTTGTATTTTCATTCGGGAATACCGCTGCGTCGGGCGGATACTATATCGCATGTACAGGCGATCCGGTCTTTGCTTCAAAAGGTACAATTACAGGATCGATCGGTGTTGTGGCAGGGAAAATATCCGTTGAAGAACTCTACTCAAAGCTGGGAATAAACACCGAAACTATCAGGATGAGCGAATTTGCTGATATCTTTTCAGAATCTAGAAGCCTCACTGAAAATGACAAAGTTTTACTGCAGAAAGAGATAGATTTTATATATGACCGATTTACAGGTAAAGTAATAGAGGGACGAGGAATATCTGAAAAGGAAATTGCAGATGTTGCGGAGGGGAAAATACATACAGGTTCCGGAGCTAAGAGCAGAAAACTTATAAACGATACAGGCGGACTCATGGCAGCTCTTGAATACGCAAAAAACAGAGCCGGTATAGACTCGGATTTTATAGTAATGAATCTTCCTGAAAACAGTTCGTTTTTAAGCGGAATTTTCAGTGATACAGCTTCATCAGTTCTTTTAAGGCATATGCAGTTTTTAATTCAGAATATTGAGAAATATAGAATGCTGGAAGAGCGGACTCTTTACATACAGCCATACTCCATAGAGATTGAGTAACTTTTAATTTGTTGACAAAAATTTAAATTTGCATTATATATTATTAATACAGCAAACAGGCAGGTTTATATGAAAGTAACTCTGGTAAATCATACGAAAACAATACTCAAACCTCTCGAGGAGATATCTGCGGAGTTTAATCTTGAAATTACCGAGCTCCACAATCAGCCTGTAACAGAAGTGCTTAATACCGGAATGCCTGAAATGGTTATAATAAACTGGATAGATGGTATGAACACAGAGATATGCGGTGCCATTAAAAAAATTAAAGTTATGAAAAGTCACCCTTTCATTCTTCTCATAGGGACTAAGGATACAGCCACCGACCTTACAGAGGGAGTAACATCGGGAGCAGACGACTATATCACTATCCCCTTTACAAAAGATGAGTTGAAGCTGAAACTTCGCGTTGTCAAAAAGCATATAGATCTTAATAATACTTTACTTAAAACTAAAAAAAAGCTGATTAAATTTGCAAAAGAGGATCCGATTACTTCTGTTCTAAACAGAAGAGCGCTCCTTGACGAAATGCTGAACGAAATGGGGAGAGCATCAAGAAGAGGTGATTTTACATGCTCAATAATGATCAATCTTCACAATTATGATGACCTGCTCAATGAATTCGGAACAAAAGTCTTTGATGCGTTTCTGGGAGAATTTGCCGGAAGGTTAAAAAAATCGATACGCCCTTATGATAAAATCGGGCGATTTGAAGTCTCCCGCTTTGTAATATTTCTTCCTCATGCGAGAAACGAAGAGGCTGAGAAAGTAGCCGAGAGAATAATAAAAAATATCCAGAGCAAAAAATTCAAATATAAGGATAACTATATCAGTCCATGTGTTTCAATAGGAATTTCTGAACTCGACCCGGAAGATGTTGAAAAGAAGGGCAAAGCTGATGACCACATGATGAACGACCTTGTACTTGAATCATTCATCAGGCGGTCGGAGTTTGCAACTACTGCTGCGTGCGAGAAAGGGGACAATAAGATCGAGATCTATACTTTCTGACTGATCAGTCCAGTTCGTGCACCAGAAGTCCGTCTCTCAGTTTGGGCTCAAACCATGTGGATTTCGGAGGCATTATCAGCCCGGCGTCTGAAACATTCATAAGCTGTTCGATCTCTGTGGGATACATAGAGAATGCAACTGCAAAATCACCTGAGTCAACAACCTTCTCCAGTTCAGCCGTACCTCTTATTCCTCCAACAAAGTCTATTCGCTTATCCTTCCGCGGATCGATAATTCCAAAAATCGGAGCAAGTACCCTCTTCTGAATAATTGTAACATCCAGTGATTCGATAGGATCAGCTGATATTTCAAAATCTGGTTTGATGGAGTACCACTCTTTTCCGATGTACATGGAAAAAGTATTAACCTTAACCGGAACCTTTACATTGCTCTTTTCAATTATAAAATCTTCCCCGAGCTTCTTCATAAATTCGTCCGCAGTCAACCCGTTCAGATCTTTCACTACCCTGTTATAAGCAAGAATTTTCAGCTGAGTATGAGGGAAAATAACAGCCTGAAAACCGTTAAATTCCTCCTCCCCTGTATATGAGGGATTTGCTTCTCTTCTCATTTTACATACTCTTACAGCAGAAGCAGCACGATGATGTCCGTCTGCAATATAGAGCTCATCTTTTTCGAATGATTTTTTTATTTCAGATATAAGAGTCTGATCTTCAATAAGTCTTACTATATGCTTAATCCCGTCAGAAGCAGTAAAATCGTAAACAGGATCAGCCATCATGGCTTTCTCGATGAGTTTTCTTTTTTCATCGCTGTCTCTGTATATTAAAAAAACAGGGCCGGTATTGGCGTTAACAATATCGACATGTCTGGTTCTATCGAGCTCCTTCTCTTCTCTTGTAAGCTCATGCTTTTTTATAATCTCTTCTATATAATCATCAACATCGGCGCATGCAACAACACCCGTCTGACAGCGCCCATCCATAACCTGTGAATAAAGATAGAGAATCGGAGTCTCATCTACAACCAGATACCCCTTGTCCTTAAACATATCAAAGGTCTCTTTTGCTTTTATATAGACTTCGGGAGAATAAGGATCGACTCCTGGAGCAAGATCCATCTCTGACCTTGTAACATGATAAAAATTATAGGGATTTTTACCTGCTATTTCAATAACCTCTGGAAGTGATACAACATCGTATGGAAGCTCTGCGATTTTATCCGCAAGATCTTTTACCGGTCTGACACCTTTGAAAGCTCTGATTTTTGCCATTTTTAAAATAACCTCAAAATTATATCAGTGATAATTCCCTGTTATATTTTTTATTAAAAAATAATTACTTCTCCCCGCCGATGGCGGCGGAGAGAATGGTTTTTTGATAAAAAGTTCAAGGATTATAACTTAATTTATTAATACTTCAATAGTAGACCATAGCTGATTAATAAATATTATTTTCAACAACAAAACAGATTATACTCCATTTAAACCGGAAACCGAAGCCGCGCAGTATACCAGCAGAATAGCCATCCCTATATTAAACAGCACTCTGTATTTTAATATAAACCTCTGCAAAACTCTCCATGGTTATATACTACCCGGAATAAATCTGAAAGCAATCCTTCAATAAAAACTTGACATGCTCTATAAGTCAGAATTTTCTGTAAAAAAACCTATAAGGATTACCGCCATGTCAAGAGTATACAATTTTTCAGCAGGACCTGCAGTTCTTCCAGAAAGCGTGCTTAAAAAAGCAGCCTCAGAGATGCTTGAATACAGAGATTCAGGCATGTCAGTTATGGAGATGAGCCACAGATCGGCTCTTTACATGGATATTATAAATGAAACCGAAGAGCTTCTGATCAAGCTGATGAATATACCATCTGACTATCAGGTTCTCTTTCTACAGGGTGGCGCGTCACTTCAATTCAGTATGATCCCGATGAACATAATGACTGTAAATAAATCTTTTGATATTATACACACTGGTGCATGGACGGAGAAGGCAATCACCGAAGGGAGAAAACTCGGGACTGTAAATGTTCTCGCATCTTCAGAAGACCGTATGTATAAATATATCCCCTCTTTTGATAATCTTAAATTCAGCGCGGATGCTGATTACCTTCATATATGTTACAACAATACTATATACGGAACAAAATACAACACTCTGCCCAATCCGGGAAATACACCTATTGTCGCGGATATGTCTTCATGCATATTATCCGAAGAGTATGATGTAAGTAAATACGGAATCATATTTGCCGGTGCACAGAAAAATATCGGACCTGCCGGTGTGACAATAGTTATAATAAAAAAAGATCTCATGAAGAGATCTGACAAAAATCTACCGTCAATGCTTGACTTCAATGTTCATGCGGACAACAGGTCGCTCTTCAATACTCCTCCGACATACGCAATCTATATGTCAAAACTTGTATTTGAATGGCTCGACAATATGGGCGGAGTCAAAGAGATAGAAAAAATAAACAGAGAGAAAGCGGCAATGCTTTATGATTTTATAGACAATTCAAAACTATACAGTGGAAATGTTGACAAGGAGTTCAGATCATTAATGAACCTGACATTCTCCACAGGTTCGAAAGATCTTGACGCACTATTTGTTAAAGAGGCTGAAAAGAATTCACTCACCAATCTTGCAGGACACAAAACTGCAGGAGGAATGAGAGCAAGTATATACAACGCAATGACGATTGATGGAG
>JBBRFT010000103.1:0-11612 GCA_038241375.1 Spirochaetota bacterium | reverse complement strand
TGAATAATCTTCAGGTCTCTCTTTACAAGGTATCTTTCCAGAGACGCCATAGCCAGTTTCTTTCTCTTACTCCCTGCTGCACCGGATAATACAGACCAGCTCTGGGCAATAGCATCAATGCTGCACTCTTTATTTTTCTTTGAACCCAATGGAGTGCAGTCATCAAAGTAGGCACGCAGATACCATTCACCATCCCAGCCGGATGTTTCTATGCTTTTTTGCAGCGTAGTTGCTTCCTGTTTACAGGTTTCAGCAAACGGAGCATCATCATAACCATTTGCAGTTTCAGCAAATCGTAATAGTACACTATATCTGAAAAAAGCAAGCCATACACTCTCTCCCTGACCTTTATTGCCCACACGGTCCATCCCGTCATTCCAGTCTCCCGACCCGATGAGTGGTAACCCGTGTTTCCCGAAACGACGGCTATAGTTTATTGCGCGGACACAATGTTCATACAATGTTCCACTCAGGTTCCCGCTTGCCGGCAGATCATAAAATGAATCTTCATCCTGATGCAGTGACTTGCCACTTAGAAAACCGACCTGTGTAGCAAGTATCTCTTTATCACCTGTGGCAGCAATATATTTTGAAACCACGAAAGGGAGCCAGAGCAGATCATCAGAGCAGCGTGTACGAACACCTCTTCCCTCGGGCGGATGCCACCAGTGTTGTACATCCCCTTCGGCAAACTGCCTGGTTGCACTTAAGAGTATCTGTTTCCTCGCAAGCCCGGGATCGGTATGAAATAATGACAGTACATCCTGAAGCTGATCCCTGAAGCCGAATGCACCACCAGACTGGTAAAATCCGCTCCTGCCGAATATCCTGCAAGCCATAGTTTGATAGGTAAACCAGCCATTTGCTAATATATTCAGAGAGTCATCAGGAGTTGTTATCTGTACAGTACCTAAAACTTTTTTCCAGTATTCCTTTACATCGGATAGGGATTGCATCACGGCATCTTTTTTTGAAAATTTCAGCAGTAATTCAGCGGCTGCTGATGTATCAGCTTCATTCCCTATCTGGAATATAATTTCTTTTTCTTCACCGGCGGATAAATCAAATTTTACCTGTAATGCTGTACATGGGTCCATGCAGGCTCCTGTACTTCCTGAAAGTTTTTCACGGTACATCGCCTGCGGGTCTCCCGGATTTCTGTTCCTGCCGATAAATTCTGTGCGGTCGGCAGTGAAACTCAGATTTTCGCCATCTACTTTAAAAAAGCTGACACGATCCGCAAAAGCGAAATTGTACCTGTTCCTTACCAGTAATGCCCCGCTGGCGGTATCATGTTCCGAAATAATATGCATATTCGTTCTGGAACGCACATCCCCCAGAATAATTTCCAGAAAACCTGTAGCAGATAAACTTCGCGCCCTGCCGGACTGATTCTTTATTTTCAGTACAATAAATTTAACAGGTAGAGTCTTATCCACAAATACGCACATCCCGGAAAAGATTCCGTTTTCTATATGCTCGAAAGTTGTGTAACCAAAACCATGTGTAGTAATATAAGGTGTCGTTCCTTTCGAAGGGAATGGGGAAGGAGACCAGAACTGGCCTGTTTGTTCATCGCGTAAATAAAATGCCTCGCCTCCAATATCACTAACTGAATCGTTACTCCATGGCGTAATTCGGTATTCATGCGCATTGACGGCCCACGTATAGGCCGAACCGCTTTCAGAAATCACCGTACCAAAATCCGGGTTAGCGATAACATTAACCCATGGTGCAGGTGTAATTTTTTCTTTGTCAGTTATGATTTTATATTCTTTGCCATCCGGTGTAAATCCGCCTGTTCCGTTAAAAAATAAAAGATCGTCAGGCAATGGTATTGTCTGCTGAACTTCCCGTCTTGGAATCTGTTTCCTCTCTATTATTGCCGGCAATTTTTTTTCAATACAAAGCCTATTTACCTGTTCAGATAAAGTCCCTTTGTTATCATGAATGATTACACGCGCAACACTTTCGAAAAGTATTCGATCTTCAGAAGATAGCTGATCTGCGGATATTACAATAATATTTCCAGGCTTGTTATTGCCCTGACTGTTATCTGTTTCCGAGGTGATCAGTCCAAGAATCTGTTCGTGTAAAAGCTGCCGGTACGACCCGTGATCTTCATTCAATATTATCAGGTCAACCGTCAGTCCTCTCAGGTGCCAGTAAGCATGAGCCTGTATCATCTGCTTTACCAGTTCCATTTTTTCCGGATCGAAAATGTGAAGCAGCACAATAGGGTGGTCGCCTGAAACTGAATGACTCCAAAGACCGGTTTGTCCTCTGAAATTATTCTGGATCACTGCGGCTTCGGCTCTTAGATCAGTGTTGGCATAAATGATAGAAGCAGCCATTCGATTATACAATTGCGCGTCAACTTCCGTCGCATTGATCTGACGCAGCAGTACCTGGCTGTGTGTCCAGGCGAGCGCAAAAGCCCGTTTTTTCATCTGCTGTTCCCGGTATTTATGCATTAGATTTGTACAGGCTTCTTTCGTATCGCTTATCCCGTAAATCACGTCAATTATTGCAGTCTGGTTAGGTTTGAGACTTATGCGGCAACGGATAGAGACAATGGGATCCAGTACCGCACCCTGTCTGCCTGAAAGCAGATCATCATCCATAGCCTGAGGGTGTGCAAGTGTTTTTCCTCTGCCAATAAACTGCATACGGTCTGTTTCATAAGATACAGCTTCAACCACGGCGTGATTAACATCCATCAGGTGAAACATCCATGGAGGCATTTCATCCGACCCGCGCGGTCTACGCGAACATAAAATTGCTTTGTGTTCCGGTATAATTTCTGTCTGAACAAACAAATTACTGAAAGCCTGATGTGCTTCATCGGAAGCCTGACTTGCTATTACTACTTCGGCATAACTCGTTACATCGAGAACTTTTACTGACAGGGTACTGTTTTTTATCCGTATTCTTCTTATTTCCACGTTATCTTCAGGTGAAATTACTATTTCAGTATTGGTTTGAATTCCGTAATCCTTCCGGCGGAATTCAACATGCCCCTGGGAAAATGTTGCTTCAAAATTTTTTGCCGGGTGTAATGTCGGCTGATGAGTATTAGACCAGAAGTTTCCGGTGTCGATGTCTTTAATATAACAGAATATGCCCCGGTCATCTCTCGTGGAGTCTTCCCTCCAGCGGGTAACAGCTATATCTTTCCAGCGGCTGTATCCTCCCCCTGAATTAGAAATCATTACCTGATAATGCCCATTGCTTAATAGTTGAATTTCAGGCATAATGGTATTAACTGTGGTTATTTTTCGTACTTTCACATCTGCAACGTCAATATTTGTTTCAATATTATCTGCTGTATGTGCAAAGAAAAGTGTAGCTTTGGGTATACGCTCTTGAAGCAGCAATAATGTCGCCTTAAAACGAAGTTCCGATTCAAACCTTTTCTGCATCGGTTTATTAAGTAACTGGTAAGCCAGAGAAAGCAGCCCCATGCCCTGGTGGTGCATCATGTATGAGCGTATGATAATATAATTTTTGCCTCTTGGCATTCGGCTCACAGTATAATCTATAGCTTCGAAGAAACCGAATTCGCCTTCCATTCCCTCACTGGACAACTCCTGCAGATTTTTACATGCCTTCCCCGGGGATATCATTAAAGCAAGCATCGTAGCATAAGGAGCAACAACAAGATCTTCCTCCAGACCACGCTTCAGCCCGAGTCCTGGTACACCAAAAGCACGATATTGATAATTCATGCTGGCGTCTACCATGTTATAAGCAGATTCTGAAATACCCCATGGTATACCCCTCTGATCTGCATATTCAATCTGCCGTCTTACTGTTGCTTTACTGGTCTGGTATAGCAGTGTATTTTCATAAGATGGCATTACCAGTTGCGGCATAAGGTATTCAAACATCGATCCGCTCCAGGAGAGCAGTATTGGCTCACCACCGGAATCGGTCAGAAGACGTCCCAGTGCAAACCAGCTCTCTTGAGGCAGTTTCCCCTGTGATATGGCAACAAAGATCCCGAACCTTGCTTCAGATGCCAGCAGGTCATAAAAACTATTATCTTTCCTCTGCTCTTCAACATTATAGCCTATTCTTAAAAGACTGGTTGTTTTATTAAACAGAAAATCATACTCCACAATACTTAGCTGTTCACACTGTTCCGCCAGTTGTTCCAGCAGTATAATTCTTTCATTTGCTATTTTACTTCCATTTATAAGGCATACCCGCAACCCGGTTAACCATTTATTATCTTCAGGAGTGTTCTTCTGTTGAGTATAAAAATCAATATGCCGTAAAAGTATATCAGGCATACCTTTAATAAGCAGAAGAGAAGGCATCTCATCTATCGAGGCAAGTTGATCGAAATGTTCCGGGACTGGTAGTAATTCCAGCCAGGGAACCACTTGTGTCAGATCGTCCAGGATACTCTTTATTTGTTTGGACAATTTATCTGCCCAATTGTATAAGTCGTTTCCTCTATCTTTCTGTTGCAGGATTAAATCATCAGCAAGAAGAATCAGTTCATCAAAATTCTTTTTTACTGCACTTAACGGGTTGTCTTTTTTATTCTCATTATTCAATAAAGTCAGTATCTTTTCTATTTTTTCAGGTTTACGGTCTTTTGTAAAACCCCGTACAATCTCTACAGTGGTACTTATCCCTTCGTATAATTTTTTACTGAATATTGGCAACTCGGGAAGTGATAGAAGCCCCTGTCGTAAAACAAGTAAATGTCCTGCAAGATTGCCGCTGTCAACAGTTGACACATACCTGGGGCGAAGCGGTAATAATGATACCGTATCATACCAGTTATAAAAATGTCCCTTATACCGCTCCAGCTTAAACATAGAGTTTAAAGTATTTTTACACCTGAGTGTCAGCTCGCCACCTGAGATATAACCAAAATCATAAGCAGCGAGATTGGCAAGTAAAGCCATTCCCATATTCGTAGGTGATGTACGGTGTGCAATAATCGCTACAGGTACTTCCTGGAAATTGTCAGGTGGCAGCCAGTTATCGGTTTCTGTTACAAATTGTTCAAAGAAAGACCATGTTTTACGCGCTGATTTGTGAAGAAACAGCGTTTGTTCTTCTGAGAGTTCCTTGTTTTCTTTTTTTTCGGGAGCACTCATGCGCCATACTATAACAGGTGCAGATAACCACAGAATAAGTATCGGGGCTGCGATGAAAAGCACCATGGAATCAGTATGGTAAAAAAATAGAATGCATGCAAGAGCCAGCATGGGTGTTATCCACATACTTTTATAAACAGACAATAAATCATTGCGGGAGTTCCTCGATGCGGCATCAGAAGTTGTCCATTCCAATAGTCTCCTGCGCGTAACAGTTAATCGCCAGATTGTACGCATAACAGCATCAGTATATTTAAATGCCTCATGGGGCAGCACCGCCATGCCGAATAAAAACCGGATCAATATGTTTCTTAAGGAAATACCGACTTCAGACAGGTGCGCTCTGATAGCCAGATCAGCGGGTTTGTGTATCAATTGCCATCCTGCTGCTGCCATGACCGCCAGTAAAATGATAACAGCAACCGCTGAAGTCCAGAACCATGGAAAAGGTAATACTGACCAGCCCATTAATAACAGTAACAGTAAAGACATGGGCAGCAGGCTTCTGCGGAGATTGTCAAAAATTTTCCACCTAGATAAAACTGAGAGTTTGTTAATTATTAAACGGCTATTTCTGTCTGAAATGAAAGGGAGCATCCAGGCTCCAATCTGCCAGTCTCCTCGAATCCATCTGTAATGTCGTTTGATATCCGCTTTATATTGCGAGGGGCTTTCATCATACAAAGTCACGTCACTCAATAAACCTGAACGGGCATAGCAGCCTTCGAGCAAATCGTGACTCAGTATCCGGTTCTCCTGGAATACATGATGCACGGTCTGATCAAATATATCCACATCATAAATCCCTTTGCCTATAAATGATCCTTCACCAAATAGATCCTGATATACATCTGAGGAGACCCGTGTGTAAGGATCAATACCGGAAACATTGCCTTCCATACGTAAATACAGCGAAGTGGCAGCAGGGATATATGAAGATACTCTGGGCTGAAGGATGCCATACCCATCCGTTACGCGTCTTTTTTGCTCATTATATACCGCATGATTAAGAGGGTGTGCCATAGTTGCTATAATTTTCCATGCAGTTTCTCTGGAGAGCTGTGTATCTGAATCCAGGGTAATGACATATTTTACTTTGGTAAGTATCCGTCGATTACCAATTATTGTAGAAAATTGATCTTGACCCCTGCCTCGGATTAAAGCATTCAGCGCGGATAGTTTTCCTCTTTTACGTTCATAACCCATCCACTTCTTTTCTCTTGAATTCCAGGTTCTTGAACGGTGGAAAAGAAAAAAAGTATCGTGTTCCGGCAGTTTGTATTTTTCATTCAATGCCGTAATCCTGCTGCTGACCAGATTCAGCAGGCTATTATCTTCAGGCATAATTTCCGAGTCTGCATCGGTATAATCGGTCAGTAACCCGAAATGAATGTTTGCTTCCCTGTTAGCCAGGAAATGTATCTCCAGTTTCTCAATCAGTCCCTCGATGTAATCTTTTCCGGAAAGCATTGTGGGAACTACCACCAGTGTTCGATATTCGGCTGGAATGCCTCCTGCAAAATCCATCCGGGGAAGAAGTTTTGGTTTTATCAGAATAGTAGATAACCAGTTTACCAGAGACACCGCCAGCTGGGCCGACCCTGAAAGCGCCAGTAGTCCGATGAAAGAGAGCAGCAGCCAGCCATGAGAGCCATACCTGTACGCCGGATAAAACATTGATGCGGCAGTTATCAATGTTAAAATTGTGATAGAAAACAGATATATAAAAACAGGCATTCGCCTGGCAACACGGATCAGTTTCTTTTTTATAGTATAATGTGTATTTACAGCTTTCTCTGTCTGCTCAAGGCCTTTATCGATGAGGTAATAGCCGACATGTTTCTGTCTTTCAGATTTCTGTTTTAAATTTATATGATCGCCAGCTAATTCAAGTACTTTCTGTGATACTTCTGTTTCGGATAGAGAACATGTTTTCGATATAGATTCCACTAAATTCCGGTATGTGTCCCGTGTGGCAAAATCCATCCGTGGATAGATGCCGGTAATATCCTGTCTCAGTACCTGTTCCACGCTACTTAGTGTTTCAAAAAATAATCGCCAGTCTGTGGCTCCAATGAAACGTAATGTACCAATACTATTACGGACCGAAACCTGGTCTGCTGCCAGTTTCTGATTTTCCTGCCTGACAAGATCATTACTGGATGTACCCTTTCCGGATAATTGCTGTTCCATCCAGCTAAGCGGGAGTGCCAGTGTCGGGCCCTTACCCTGCAGCTGCCGCGTGAAGGATGCAACAAAGGGACCGGCTAATGTCGGATTCGATCGAGCCATATCGGCAATAGCCAGAATTAAGTTGCCCGGTTCATTTTTTATTGTTGCTGTCATCCTGTCAGCCCAGTAATCAGCAAGGTTATTATCAATCATGTCCAAAGCTATCATAACGGAAATTCTTCGAATATTTTCAATCACTGCAAGACGGAGCATGATCGGAATTGCCCATAATTCCCCGATGGTAAGCAGTGTATGTTTCTGATATGCTGCGATAAAGCTGCTGAGACTATTAACATCGACCCAACCGTCATTATGGGAAATAATTTCTAAAACAATATCATAAACGCGCGGCATTCCGGATGAAATATCGTCAGCAAGGCAGGGTAAACTTTCGCTGTAGCCTTTCGGTAAATGCTTCCTGGCTATGACAACCTGTTCTTCTATCAGGTAGAAATTATCAAGTAACCATTCCGCAGCGGGGGTGATTGTTTTAGAAGATCTGATGTTTTCCACCAGGAGTTTACGTACTTCAAGCAATGTTTTTGCATTATCATCAAGTCTTTTCAGAAGCTTATCGCGAGATTTACCTTTTAACAGTCTATGAGATTGTGCTACTTTTTCACCATGACTGTTCATCTGGTCTGAGTTATAGAGCTCGGATCGGAACGGTTCTTTTTTATCACTATTTGAAATAGTACTGCTTCTTTTAAAATGAATGCGCAAATGTGATAAAACATCGAAAACAGTTCTGGTTGTAATCTTCATAATGCTTGTAACCTTTATAATAAAATGAATAAACTCTTTTGACAGGGGAAATAATTATTACTTTAGATATTGTAGAAGAAACCAATTACAAAAATCAGTTCCTTCTACAACTACGAGTTGTAATTGTTTTAATTAAATTATTTTAACTAAAACAATTACAAGGATTATTACTACCAGAAGACCAACTATCCCTATATACATAAAACCTCTCCATACAAATATATTGTATGCAAGTATTATAGCGTTAAGATAGAGCAAAGTCAACCTCGAAAAGAAACAATTTTTTTTTTTAATAAATAATTGCTGATAATTAAAATAAAAACACTTAAATCAGATTAAATCTACTCATAAACCGGTGGCATTTTATCTCAGGCATGCTTTTGGCGCGGCTGAGAGCAATTTTACCGCTGGTTTTCTCATTCTTTTAAATAGGGGATAAATTTACCTCCTGCATATTTTGTTTAAATCATTTTGAGTCTACTATATACTTATTTATATAGTAGAGAAAAATTTTGATTACACAAAAAGCGTTATAATGCGCAATATTACAGTTTTATATAAAATAAATCACTTTTTTATTGTTTTTATAACAATTAGGCAGTATTCATAGGTATATGGAAGATTTTTGTTTTAGGATATAGTATTATTGATCTATGTCTTATTGCGACATAATGTTCCTGTACAATTAAAATTATTCCAAAGGAGAATCATATGTTATACACCATTGCTCTTGTAATTTTTATTTTATGGATTCTAGGTTTTGTAAGCAGTTACACTCTTGGCGGGTTTATTCATATTCTGTTGATTGCGGCTATTCTTATTGTGCTTGTTGGTCTTATTCAAGGTCGTAAATAATTAAAATGTCTTATGTGCAAACATTCCCGGTAGAAAAGATATATTAATGGATAATATACACTGTGAGATCATTCTATTAGTAACGATTCAACCAGATAATGCCGCTGTTATATTTAATCGGGAATGTGCACTTTTATAAATGTATTCAGGATCATCCATTAAGGAATAGTAGTTTTATAGAATTTAACGGATGAAATAGAACACAATCTGTCATTGTATATTGATTTACATAAAAAATAAGATTTCTCACTTGAAGAATTGAAAGTGGTTCGAAATGACAGAAGAAGTTTCCGTTGTCAATTCGAAGAAGTGATAGCGACTGAGAAATCTTATTATTGCATTAATTTAAGATTTCTCACATTCGTTCGAAATGGCAATGACTAATTCAATTGTTAACTGCTATATCACAATGAAGAAAAATAATAAAGGAATAACATATGAAAAGATTCACAATGTTTTTAATGATGTTTTTTATAACTACGATATTATATGCTGCGGAGGTAGATCTTGAGGTACCAAAACCTGCTGATGAAGATAAAACAACTACTCCTCCATTGTCTTTATATAAACCAATGTATATTCTCTTCGGAAACAGAGAGGATCAGGTCAAGGGGCAATTTAGTTTTAAATACGACATACTTTCCGGTATCATTGAATATTCAGGTTTATATGTGGGCTATACTCAAATCATGGCGTGGGATTTATATGAAAAATCCAGTCCATTTATTGATGTTAATTTCAATCCGGAGTTATTCTGGAAGATCGAATCTAAAAAGAATATTTTCAATAATTTTAACTTTAGTGTAGTTGATTATTTTCAGCTGGGATTATGTGAACATAAGTCGAACGGGGAGAATGGACTAAATTCCAGAAGCTGGGAGAGAAGTTACGCGCAGGTACAGATCAGTTATGGGGAAATATTTAACTTTGGATTCAACTATAAATATTTTGTAATGTACACAAAGAATTTCGATGAAACAAACAGAAATATCCAGGATTATATCGGATCAAGTGAGGCAATGGTCTTTATTAAATATAAAGAGGTCGACGGCAAAATTGGAAAGGGTGAACTATATGCAAAAGTGGGTGCCGGTGGTGGAATAAACGGGTATAATTTTAAAAAAGGTTGGCAGGAATACGGAATCATATTCCCGTCATTTCTGCCAAATCTCAGGGCGTATATTCAGATATTTCACGGTTATGGGGAGTTTATGTTTGACTATAATGTAAAAAACGACACACGTGTTGGTACAGCAATGAGAATCGGTTTAATTTCCAGATAGTCTAAAAACATCTGATCACGCTATCATTAGATTCGTCAGCGTGATCAGAAATCTAAATTTAATTCTTTTTAATAATGCCCAGAAGTCGCCATGCTCCTGCTCCGTAACTCAGGAATTTTCTCATCCTATTCATTATTTATGTTCTTTTCTGATCCTACCAAAGGCTTCGATATCTTTTTCAAGTTCGGCCAGTGTACCCTCAAATAGATGAGGTCCTTTGTTCAGCTTCCGTATAAGGATGACAAGCATTATCACTCCGACAAAAATAAAAACTCCGGTAAAAATAGCTAGTCCCATCAGTCTGTCTGTATCCCAAAACTTAATGACAATCCAGAATACGCCCAGAATGATCCCGAGAGAAAAAACGAAAAATGTAGAAACGGCAAGCATCATTATTGAAAGTTGGCTAGTTCTGGCCATCCTGGCATCGAGAGATATTATTTCCAGCCTGGTTCGGATTATATCGATAGATGATCGCCCAAGCGTCCTTAACGAATCAATCAGCATATAGCGCCACTATTTCCTGCCTAGAACCCATCCGGCGATCAGGCCGACTCCTGCTGCAATTCCGATAGAATACCAGGCATTCTCATGGATATATATATCTGTTGCTTTTGCGGCAGCTTTGCTTTTTTCATAGGCAATCTGTTCTATGTCATAAATTCGCGTTTTTGCGATTCTCAGAGACTCTTCAGCTTTCGCTCTTACGGCCTGAATTTTATCTCCAGCCTGTCCGGATGTTACTCTCAACAGTTCTTCAGCGTCAGTGATAACGGCCCTGATGTCTTCTGTGAGTTTTTGTCTTGCTGCAATGCTTTCGTTTGACATGTTTATCTCCTTTTTAATTTAATATATCACTAATAAAACGCATTAATGTAAAAATTTACTCTCATATGATAATACTATAATATTCAGCAGAATCAAAAAAAAGTATCAATTATTAAAAAAAATATGGGAATAACAGATAACCTGAATAATGGTGTTTTTGAAAATGGAAATGGATAAAAAGTGTTAAACTTAAAATTGGAATAGGTGGCAGGATTCATCGGAATACATACTCAGCCGCGCCGAATGTGCGGCTGAGATAAAATATCATCTGCTTATGAGTAGTTATTTTTTTTGCGGGAAAAATAAAAATGTGTGATTTTCTACTTACAAGGCAAAAAATCATTTCTTTATAAAATTAATTTTTAGTATTTCAAATTCAGGCATGGTATCACCCAATAATAAACCCCATGGTTTCAATGATTCTATGTGATCAAAAATCAATTTAACAATTGCGATAATAGGAATTGATAAAAACATACCGGAAATGCCCCATAAAGAACCAAATGCAATAACTGCAATAACGGTTATGAGT
>JBBRFT010000102.1:0-11663 GCA_038241375.1 Spirochaetota bacterium | reverse complement strand
GAACTGCTTATACGGTTTATTGAGTATCTAACTTACGGTTACAGTAGAGATCCGGAAATCAAAGACCTTGTCGACAGCCGATATATATGTATAATCCCTGTACTTAATCCTGACGGACTCGCACGTAAAAGAAGATATAATGATAACAATATCGATCTTAACAGAAATTTTAATTCAACCGGAGCTTCACTGCAGAAAGAAACTGAGGCTATACAGACTTTTTCCGCATCAAAACAGTTCTGCCTCTCAATCACTTACCATACTGGAGCTGTCCTTGTAAACATGCCTTTTGACTACAAAAGTAAACTAATACACGGGATTTTCCCTATTGAAAATAATCTGGTAAACAGTTTTGCTTTAACATATACAGACGGTTCCGGAAGTATGTTTTTAACGAATCCTGATGTTTATAATTATATTTATAATTCAGATTACGGTGATTACGTATACCTTAATAAAGGAACAATAAACGGCGGAGACTGGTACGTTGCGCTAGGAACACTTCAAGACTGGAGCTATACTCAAACCGGTTGTCTTGACCTGACTATTGAAGTTGTAAAAAAAAATCCTGCGAATGAAACAGATGTGCAGCAGATCTACATGTACAATAGAGATTCAATAATAGCATATATTAAAAGAGCAGAAGAAGGTATTTACGGACGTGTAACAGATAGTGAAGGAACCCCGATTTCAAATGTCGAAATATCTGTATCATGGAACGATGGAGGCACTGTAACAGGTGACCTTCTGATTAAAACAGACATTGCAGGTTATTACAACCGGATACTACTTGAAGGAACATATAACATTACTTTTGCAAAAGATGGATATACTTCTCAAACAAAAGATAAAACTATAACTACTTCAGAAAGATCCCTTCTTAATATCCAGCTTACCCCCTTATAATCTTAAAAAATCTACCAATTAACATTCAATCCGTATTTTTCATACTCTCTGAATCTTATATCTTTTGAAATAACTGTAAGATTATTTTTTAAAGCCTGCCAAATTAAAAGCCGGTCAAACGGATCTTTATGGAAGTCTTTCGGTAATTTATGAAAAGATGATACATCCTTAACATCAAGATTGAAAATTGAAAACCCCGATTGTTCCGACAGGTCAGGAAGATCTTCCGGCTTTATATTATTCAGCTCCAGTTTTCCCAGATTATATTTCAAAGATATCTCCCAGAATGTAATAACGCTTACATATACTTCATTCTCACTATCTACAATTAGTTTATTGGCTTTAGGAGAAAGATTGGCCGGGGAAAAAAGAGACCAGAGAAATGTATGAGTATCTAATAAGTATTTCATTAACTTAGGAAGTCTTCATCTGATATTTCAAAATCTTCATTAATTCTGCATGAGGCTTTATCTGCCAGCAAACCCAATTTGCGTTTAAATTTTTTGTGATATTTTTCATAAGGGATCAGAATTGCTACTTTCTCCTTTTTTTTACCGTAAGTAATCGTAACTTCCTCTCCATCCCTTACTGTATCAAGAATCTCGGAAAAATTTCTTTTAAACTCGCCAACCTGTAATGTTTTCATATCAGTAATATATATTTTAATTGTCAAGTTGTCAAGAAAATCTTTCTATTTTTTTAAGAATTATAAACCATCTCCCTGTCAAAAATATGAATTCAAAAATAACTCTCTTTATTCAGGGAATTGTTCAAAGACCGTAAATAAAATGCCGCCGGTCTTTGAACAGTTGCATATTCCACATCCCGCTTATCTAACGGTATTAATTTATAAGTTAATCATAGTATAAAAATAAATTAAAATTAATGAATACTTATCCTCCCCAAAAAAAATCTTGCTAATTAGACTCTTATAATCATGAAGTTCATTCACAGGAAATTATAGTAAAATTATATGAAAGAAATATTCTCACCTGACGGCTACCTCGACAACGAACTCCCGGAATATGAATACCGTGAGAGCCAGCTTGTCATGGCCGAATTTATCCATGATAAACTGATAGAAAATCAAAATGGCATTATAGAAGCGGGAACCGGTACAGGGAAGACCATGGCCTATCTAATCCCTGCACTTAAATACGCCCTGAGTCATGAAAAAAAGATTGCCGTCACAACTGAAACCAAAGCTCTGCAGAAACAGCTTATAGATAAAGATATACCGGCAGCCCAGAAAATATTTAGAGAATACCTTGGTCTTGATTTTAAATTTGCCCTATGCCTTGGAAGTTCCAACTACCCCTGCCGCAGAAGGTTTGAACGTTTTCTTAAAAAGGGGAGTTTTGAAAAGTCCGACATGAAACACTTTGAAAGGCTGAGCACTCTCTTTAAAGAGAAACGTATATTCACTTTTTTCGATGCCGAAATGCCGGGACACCTCTGGGAAGAGATCGGTAGGGATTCCGAAACTTGCGACCAGCAGAGATGCCCCATGACCACTGTCTGTCCATTCCAGGCAGCACGGAGAGAATGGGCTCAGGCCGATCTTCTTGTAATGAATCACTATCTGTTCTTTTCAAATATCGCATCTGGTAAATCCTATCTTCCGGTTTCAGAGGCTGTAATATTTGACGAAGCTCATTCAATAGAAACAATAGCGTCGCGCCAGTTAGGTTTCTCCATTGATCACGATTTTCTCGTAAACCTTCTACAAAAATTCTACCAGCGCGGGAAATACGGAATAATAACTAATTTCAAAAGCATAAAACTCCACGACGAGGCAATTCACTCCGTGGAGATTATAGCAAAGGAATCGCAGATCTTTTTCGAAAAGATGCGGGAAAAGTTTATTGGGGCTGAAACTGTACGGAGAATTATTACCGTTACAAATGAAGGGAGAAATCTCGCTGAACAGATGAAACGCCTTATCGGGATTCTTGAACTTGCGGAACAGGATTTCGAAGAGGAGGACCTTCGTGTTGAGTTTGATCCCGCGCGCAACAGACTTATTGCATATTGCGAATCACTCATGTCGTTTCTCAACCTTTCGTACGAAAATTATGTCTACTGGATTGAACGGAGTGACCGGGAACTTCTCGGAAATATATCTCTAACGGGACGTCCCGTAAATATTAATGAAATTATGAGGCAGGAGGTTCTCTCTTTCTACGAGTCATCGATTTTTGTCTCTGCAACACTTTCAATTAAAAATGATTTTTCTTTCTTCATGTCTACTATCGGTTTTGAACGTGGGAGCGGGAAGGTTCTCGATTCGCCCTTCAATCATAAAGAGCAGATGATTCTCTACCTTGCCGCGGATTTCCCTTCACCAGATGAGGATACTTATCCGAAAGCAGTTGCAGAGGCATCTGCTGAGATAATAAATCTTCTTAACGGAAACTGTTTACTCCTCTTCACTTCATACAGTATGCTGAAAAAAGTTAAAGCTCTGCTTGAAAGAAAAATTGAAAATACAATTTATTCACAGGACGGGATGAGTCCATCACGCGCTCTAAGCTGTTATATCAGCGATGAAGGTTCTGTACTTATGGGGACACACTCATTCTGGCAGGGGATCGATCTTCCCGGTGATCTTCTCCGCGGAGTTATAATAACGCGTCTCCCCTTTGCGGTTCCCGACACCCCGATTATGGAAGCTAAATTTGAACGTCTGAAAGAAGCGGGGAAGAATCCTTTTATTTATCTGCAAATTCCTGAAGCAGTTTTAAAGATGAAACAGGGTGCCGGCCGTCTTCTCCGCAGAGGAACTGATAAAGGAATTGTCGCAATTCTCGATTCGAGAATCAGAACAAAGAGTTACGGGGCAATATTTACAGACTCTCTCCCTGACTGTGAGCGGGTTTTGAGTCTAAAGGATCTTACTAAAAAATATAAAAAACTCATGAACATTCATGAAAACTGACGGCATTTTCTATACAGAAAAGTTCGTTTAACACCAAATAGTTCAATTTAAATTCTACGTTACTAACGGATTACAATAATGCTACGAAGCAAATAATTCTAACTTTTCTTTCGTCAGAAGGGGTAACCGTACAGGAGCAAAAAATATTTCAGGATATAAATAATCTTCTCCTGATTCATCAATTACCCTTTTTTGGTGATGTTTTTCCGCTATTTTGTCTGGTATTGTTTCGTATAGTTTTCTTATTTCCAATGACGATTCATAACCATGATTATCGACGCATATCATAAATTGTTTTTTCATATGCATATCCCTTACAAATATTTTTTTATCTTAACTTCTTTTTTCCCGATACCATGACCTTCGTACCAGTGAATTTCTGCTTCAAGAATTGTATTATCTTCCAATTCTACCGTGCAGATTCCTTTTAATTTTCTCCAATTAGCTTTTCCGTATGTTTTGTTTAATCTATTCAAATCTTTTATTCCATGACCTGTTGCAATGGTTTCGATATCATGAATGTTCCCTTTTATTTTAAAGTACATGAATAATTTAACCATTATTTATAATTTTTACAATAATTACTAATTTAATCAAGAGAAGACTTTAAATATTTTTTGTCAAGGATGAAACTTTATCTATAAATGTAATTGCGGTCAACAATAGGGCGTTTAGACTGCATTTACTGGTTTTAAATAATCATAATGAAAATGATAACAGAATCGTTTAGTAGCTTTGAGCGAAAACAATTTTCCCATCCCGCGCCTGACTTCTTTTCAAAACAAAGATCGGCCTTGACGATAAATCAACTGCAAAATCCTATTACATTAAATTTTTTCCCGGAATTAAAAAAATCATTTTACTTTACCTCAATCAGCTCGTACTCCTCATTTGAAATTCCCGGTTTTCCGCTCTTAACAAAAACACCGTTGACCCCGTTGATCAAAGTGTAGTTAATAAAAAATACCGGACGTGAAACAATCCAGTCGGCAGAGTAAACACCAAAATGCAGATGAGGTGAGCTTGACGCAGAATTACCAAGCTGGGCAATAATATCACCCTGCTTAACTTTATCCCCCTTCCTGACTATTACAGAACCTTTTTTCAGATGATAGAAATTATAGATCGATCCATCTGCAGCTTTAATGTGAATAAAGTTCCCTTTATTAATAATCGAAGGGTATGGAGAATCATCACTATTTGCATTCTCTGTTTCATGAATGACACCGTCTATCGGCGAATATACATTTATACCAAAACCGTACCAGTCACTGAGTTTACTCTTATAAGGATCAACATTTTTTTTCACCTGGCTGCCATTTGAATCTGCGCCGTAAAAGTCATAACAGTTGCGGTTCAGCCCCATGTGAGTTATATATTTTCTGCTCTCTACATTCGATGCAGCGATAAATCCTTTTACAGGAACCGGCAGGTAAACAGCTTCTTCATACTTGAATTTTTTAGCAAATGGGAGTTTCACCGCTTCCCGGTATCCCTTTTCAAATTCAGCATATGCTTCATCGACGCGATCCTCTCTGTAAAGAATCATCCCATTAATATTATGTTCAATAAATTTAAGTTCAACTGGAAGACCTGTTATAAATAGTTCAAGCAGAGCATAGGATTTTTTCTTTTCATCACCTCCGAATTTTTTCCAGTAAGGACAGATTTTATCAATCATTTCATAAGTATCGACATGCGCAAGACTCACGGCCATGTGGTGATAAGTCATCCCGCTCTCATGCATTACATCTTTTAATGAGGAATATCTGCAAATCTCTTTCAAATCAGAGATCATCTCATCATACATCCCCGATTTTCTTCTATCATCAATACGGTTCCAATAAAGCCAATAGCCTGCTTTAAATATTTCATCATGATTACTGAAATTCCTGCGGGCGTCTTTCAGTAAATCTATCCCATGATCATAAAGTTTCAGGTCACTGCATTTGTAGATATAGTTTGCCCACACCTCGGGATTGTTTTTGTCCCCAAGTTCAAAAAACTTTTTCAGCAGAATTTCAGCTTTTTTAAAATCACCGCTTTTACCCACCTGATCAGAAAGATAATAGTAACTCCATGAAAGATTCTCTTTTAAATATTGGTCATCAGGAAATATATTATACCCCTTCTCCAATATTGCAACAGCTTCGTTATATCTTTTATTTTCGCGGAGAGCCGAACCGTAACCATTCAGAACCTCTTTTTCTCCCGGGAAAAGATCATAAGCGCTTTTAAAAATTTTAATTGAACCGGCATAATCTTTACTATTAAATTTCTCCCATCCAAGACCGGTAAGTCCCCACCTGTAGCTCTCTTTGATGTATTTACTATCGGGAAACCTGATAACAACAGAACTTCCGAGTATTACAGCATCATTAAATCTTTTACTATGGCAGTACATAAATATAAGGTTTGAGTAAAAGTTAGCCTCGTCGGGATATTCTTTTATAGCCGACTCGAGGGCACTGATCCCTTCTGAATAGTTTTTATTCTGGAATGTTTTTTCGATTATAGAATAGTATTCAGATTTTTCTGCGGCGTAGATGTTTATTGATATTATGAGGAACAGCGGGATTAAACAGGTTTTCATTTTCACCTCTTTAAGACATTATATATAACTGAAAAAAAAGTTTAATACTCATTCTCCACCATCTTTTATGGGGGAGATGTCACAAAGTGACAGAGGGGGCGGAAACTTCACGAAATATTTGTATTATACAAAACTGAATGATTTATAAGTCTCTCTGCCCCATCCGCCCGTTGGGCACCTTCCCCACGGTGAGGTGGAGAAGGGAAATCCAGAATAATAAAATTTTTTATAATATAAGTTCTACAGCGCCCTGTACCCTATATCCCTTCTGTAAAAAGAACCATCGAATTTAATCTTACCAATTTCGTCATAAATATTCTGCTGTGCTTCCTTAAGTGTACTCCCGGTTGAAGTTACGTTCAGAACTCTTCCGCCGTTTGAAACTATCTTCCCGTCATTATTTGCTGTACCTGCATGAAATACCATGAGC
This sequence comes from Spirochaetota bacterium, assembly GCA_038241375.1. Lineage (GTDB taxonomy): Bacteria > Spirochaetota > UBA4802 > UBA4802 > UBA5550 > WRGT01. Next base: position 4,796 of record JBBRFT010000102.1, on the reverse strand, counting down.
TTATCCGAAACTCCATCAATCCCGGTTATCTCTTTCCCTTTCTCGTAATTCCCGGGATAACCTCCAGCAGCAACAACTACAGTCATCGCATGTGCATCTTTAAATTTAAGATCAAATTTATCGAGCTTCCCGTCAACTGCCGCATTGAGAAGATCGCCGAGCTTTACATCAAGAAGCGGAAGAATGACCTGAGTCTCCGGATCACCAAAACGCGCATTAAATTCAAGTACTGTAATCTTATCTCCGCTTATCATTACCCCTGCATAAAGTATACCTTTGAAAGGGATACCTTCACTTCTCATCCCATCAATTACAGGCTGCAGAACTCTCTCCCTGATAAACTTCATCCTTTCAGGCGTAACTACAGGTGCAGGAGCATACGCACCCATCCCTCCGGTATTCGGACCCATATCTCCATCGAAGACTCTCTTATGATCCTGAGCCGCAACTAAAGGAAATACTGTAATACCATCAGAAATTGAAAGAACAGAAGCCTCCTCCCCTTCAAGAAACTCTTCAAGGAATACTCTTGAATCTGGTTTTACATTCTCTTCAACAAAGGCAAGTGCCTCCTCTCTGTTCTGAGGGATGGCAACGCCCTTGCCGGCTGCAAGTCCGTCGAGTTTTATAACAAGAGGATACTTCTCCTGTTTCTCTATAAATTCAATTAATGATTTCTTACCTGTAAAGTCCCAATGCCCTGCTGTTGGAACTTCATAAGTCTCCATAATACGTTTTGCGAATAGTTTACTCCCTTCAATCATTGCAGCTTTTTTCGATGGCCCGAAAGAGCGTATACCATTCTCTCCGAGAAAATCAGCAAGACCCTCAACAAGCGGAATTTCAGGACCTATAATAACCAGATCAATTTTTTTCTCGTTGCAGAAATTCTTAATCCCCTCGAAGTCATCAATCTGAATATCGATCCTATACTTATCTTCAATACCGCCATTGCCCGGCGCTACATAAATCTCACTTGCACTACCATCATTGAGCAATCTCCATGCGATTGCGTGTTCCCTTCCGCCCGATCCTATAACTAAATATTTCATTCATCTCTCCATAAAAATTGTTTAATATTTTCACGACTGACTAAATCCCTGTCAATTTTAAATCTTCATTCTAAAATCACCCCTCAGGGTGGCGGAAGAGCCTACTCTAAATTGTAAATTTCTACCCGTCTATATATTCACTGATTTTATTATAATCAATCATTTTAATATTATCAAGAAACTGAACTATCATCTTTGCGATCTCTTTCACTCCCCCGGAAACCTCTGATTCAATATTCAGCGGAAGTACCGGATCATGAAGTGACAGCCTCAACAGAAACCACCCCCTCTGGCTCTTTCCACTGCAGGAAACCCTTACACCTTCATAACTGTTCGGAGCTATTGACCATAGGGCATTGCGGCTGACATATTCTTTAAGCGAATTAATAATGCTTTCACCCTGTGAACTAAAATCGGACTCCAGAAGTTTTACCCTGAACTCCTCCTCTTCAACAGGTTGAACAAGTTTATCAACAAGAGTCATTATACTTTTCCCGTTTTCAATTTTAAGTCTTGCCGCCATGATAATTATTTTTGCAATAAGATACGCACCGTCATCAAGAAAAAAATTCTCTTTCATCGCGCCATGCCCTGAAGTCTCAATGGCAAGATGACTCTCCACACCTTCGCTGTTTAAACGGATCGATTCGTTTATAACATTTTTATATCCCCGCTTAAACCTATGATGCTTACCGCCAAGATTTTTTTCGATAAATTCAGTAAGTCCATCTGATGTTACCGAATCTGTAACTATTGTACTCCCGGGATGCTCCTCAAGGACAATCGCCGATGCAAGTGCAATAAGAGTATTCCTGTTTATAATTGTACCCGACCCGTCAACGACCGCTGCCCTGTCAACATCTGTATCAAAAATTATTCCAAGATCTGAACCCGATTCCAGTACGGCATCTCTAATCGATTCCATTGCTTCATTATTTTCCGGATTCGGCTCATGGTTCGGAAACCGGCCATCGGGTTCAAGAAACCGGCTCCCGGATACATCAGCTCCAAGAGGTACAAGAACTTTATCAGCAAAAAATCCCCCTGCTCCGTTCCCCGCGTCAACGGCAATTTTGATTCCAGATAGAGGTTGTACAAAGTTAACACTGCTGTTGATATCGTTTCTAATTTTATTTATAAATATCTCTGAGTATTTCTCCATAAGATTTATTGTTTCCGATGAAACACTATCATTGTATAACGGTTCCTCTAGGGATGCCCCTTCAAGAATCTGCTTAATATCACCCTTCTCAAGCCCACCCTCTGATGTAAAAAATTTAAATCCATTTCTGTTAAAGGGGAGATGGCTTGCCGTTATCATAACAGCTCCATCGCAGCTGAATTCTTCGATCACTGTACTCATAAACATCGCAGGAGTTGAGGCAATTCCGCAATCAAAGGCCTTCCCGCCAGAGTTTACAATACCGCTGATAATCCCGCTTTTTAACATCGGACCTGTAATTCGCGAATCCATACCGACAGCAACTTTGAGTTTATTACATTCTGTATTTTTCTTTTTCGACAGCCATTGCATAAATGCTGAAGCAATCATTGACGCTATTTCAGGAGTAAGATTCACAGCTTCGGAGTCTGATTCAATGGCTACTCCGCGAATATCAGATCCATTCTGAAGTTTTTTCCACTCTATATTCATTTATTTTCCCTCAAAACAGGTATTCATACACTGCCGATTATCATTTACCGGTATTTTTTAAAGGATATTTTAATGGAATTGTTCTTTCTGTAAAGTTAAAAAAATCACCTGATGAATAGACTCAAAAGGTAACAATTTATTTTTAGGGAAGTCGGATGGGAATATAACAAACAAAAAATGTGTTCCAAAAAAGACAAACCAGTATAACTATTTGTTATATTCGATATACATCATTGCAGCCGATTTAAAAAAATATTATTCTATTTTATTTTTACGATAATCTACTATACCCTTTACTAAATAACCAGCTGAAAATCCGATTATCAATAATAGATAAAAGAGTATGATCAGAGGAATCTCAAAACTGAAAAATAGTATCTTCAATGTAACAGGCTGAAGATTCGCCATTGATATTACCGTTACAATTACTGCTAAAGTAACAAACAAAAAATTTCGCATTTTATTAAACATATAATTACCCGCGCCTATTTGGTATGAGATAATCTACATTAGGAAAAAAATCAAGTCTTTCTGTGAGATTTTTTTAGTTGTATTAATATATATTAACACCACCCACAAAAATAGACAAAACAGAAAAAGAACCGTTTATAAAATTGCTTCTGATGAAAAAATAATATCTCTTAAAATTCCACAAATTTTATATTTTATCTAATACTGCTTTTTATATCTGCCATCTAAATATTGTATCAAAAAATTCAAAAACGAATATTTCCTATTTATCAATTTTTTCTCCATATTTTCCCATATAAAGCCCCTGAAAAAAACTATATGCATTGATCCCCAAAACCCTGCTGTCATAGCCACCCTCCTGAACCACAAGGGTTCTCATATCCAGAGAACCAGCAAGCCTGCCATTATTATAGAAATCATCCTTTTCAAGATTCCATTTTCCGGAAGGGTCCCCTTTTGCAGTATCAAGCCCAAGTGCAATAATAAGGAAGTCCGGAGAAAATTTTTTAATAGCCTTAATACTTTTCTCCAGGGCATGTTTATATCTGATACCGTCTGTTTTTATCGAAAGAGGAAAATTAATATTATATCCAACTCCACTATCCTCACCTTTTTCATCGCTGAAACCGCTGAAGTACGGATATTCATAATCAGGATCGGCATGAATCGATATTGTAAGAACATCATCCCTCCTGTAAAAAATATCTTGCTGTCCATTACCATGATGATAATCCAGATCAAGGATGGCAACCTTGCCATAGCTGCTCAAAAAATGAGCCGCAATCGCTGCATTATTAAAAAAACAAAAACCACCGAATGAGTTTCTCTCAGCATGATGCCCGGGGGGTCTTACTAGGGCATAGACTATCCGTGACCCTCTCAATATAAGCTCCGCACCCGTAAGAGAACAGTCAACAGCCCCTCTTGCAGCAAGATAAGAATTTCTGTTAACAGGACTATAAATATCAATACAATAATATCCGGCTCTAGAAACAAGTTTTTTAGGAGGCTTTGCCTTTTTTCTAATGGGAAAGGTATCGGGATATAACGACATCCCTGCCGGAACCGAAGCTGAAGCTGTTTTAAAATATTTAACAAAATCTTTATCATGTACTGCAGTTATATTTCTTTCAGAAAAATGTGAAGTTTTACTCTTTATAAAAAGTTCACTATTCCCTATAACCTTCAGAATTGATTTAATCCTTACCGGTGATTCAACGTAACCCTTATCCCTGATATGATGTATTTCATGACCCTCATTGTAGAGAAGCGGTATTTTCCTGTCTGCCGGAACTTTATATGCATAATGATTAAAATCATCTTTAGAATATTTCTGTTTCCTTATAATCTGAGGATCATCTTTCATTGAAGAAAGAAATTTTTTTATACCTTTATCATTTATATCCCTGTTATGTTTTCTTTCAAGAATTGCACGATAAATCTTTCTACTGTCATTTAACGAAAGGTCTTGTTTAATTCCAAGATTATCAAACAAAAGAAAATATGGATTACCATAAAGCAGCATACTTTCTTTTTCAAATCCGGGATTGACTATCGGCTTTGCCCCGAATCTTTCATAAAATTTAAGCCTGCTTCTGCTCTGTTTAAGAACAGATTTA
>JBBRFT010000101.1:0-11710 GCA_038241375.1 Spirochaetota bacterium | reverse complement strand
TGCAAGTGTACGAATATCTTTTACCAACTCCTGCGCGGTAGTTAACGGTACTTTCAGTTTATCGTGCATAATTTTTTTCTTCCGGATATTATTATGAAATCTGAAAAACAGCTTTAGCACATTCATCGCGGCTATCTGATAAAATCAGAGAGTCTCTTTTTTAACTGTGACATAACGCTCAGATGTTCCTGCTCCTCTATATAATCATCAAAATTATTCATGAAGTCAACATATATTTACCCTAAACCCTTTTATTAAAGCCGGCAATTTTTACCATAGTAATTCATTTGCATCTTTTCTTCCCGAAATTCATGTAGAACCTCCGATTCTATTTTAATTTCCGTCTACCGGATAAGCAGCAATTTATTTTTACGGCAACGTGGTTCGCATTGTGTCCGAAGATAATTCGGTAACCGCACAAGAAGTGATTTACTACTAAAAAAGAGTTTGACTTTTTTAAAAGCATGTAGTGGGAATTTTATTAAATATACAAATTAAGAATGAAATGGAGAAGAGCCATGACCAACAGAATTAAAGATTTACCCCCCTGGCGCGACTGCGATGTCAACTGGGAGGCAGCTTTCGCGAAATATATAGCTGAGAATAAAACCCTCGCGTATATGATGCATAAAAATTCTAAAATCTATAAAGATGCCGTTCTGCTTACGCAGAAAAATATTCACGGCCAGTGGGAATCAGTAACATGGAATGAATATGCCGACAAATTTATTGCCATTGCAAAATTCCTTATAAATTTAGGAATAAAAAAAGGGGATACCTGCTCAGTGTTCTCCGGGAACTGCTCTGAATGGGCAATATCTGATATTGGAATTTTAGCCACAAGAGCTGTTTCAGTTCCGATTTATGCCACAAACTCAAAAGAGGAAGCGGAATATATTATAAATGATTCAGGTGTTAAAGTTGTATTCGCCGGGAATCAGGAACAGTACGACAAGGCCCTGAAAATTATTTCTAAAAATAAATATCTTCAATACATAGTAGCAATGCAGGATAATATTATAATTAAAGGGAAACAGAGTATTCATCTTAACGAAATGATAGAAAAAGGGAAAGCTCTGAAGAATGATAAAAAATTCGATGAGAGAATAAACAAAGCCGATCCAGACGATATCGTTACCATTATCTATACATCTGGAACAACTGGAAATCCCAAAGGAGCTGTACATACCAACAGGAGTTTTCTCAACGGCATTTTTCCGGCATGGAGATATCCCGAGGCGGGTCCTAGTTTTATATCAATGTCAATTCTGCCGCTCTCTCACATATTTGAAAGATTATGGTCATACGGCTGTATGAGTTCAGGTGTACGAATAGGCTACTGCCCCAATCCGACTGATTTTCTTGAATACATGAGCGTGTACAAACCTCATTTTATGACAAGTGTTCCAAGGATATGGGATAAGGTTTACGGAGCTATCCACGAAGGGATGAAGAATGCCGGCGGTGTAAAATACAAGCTTTTCGAATGGGCAAAGGGTGTTGGAATTAAAGCATACAAATCCGGAAATTACGGCTTGAAATATAAAATTGCGGATAAAATTATTTTCAGTAAAATCCGCGCCAAGCTTGGAACTGAAAACTGTAATGTTTACCACATAGGGGGTTCTGCCTTTGCTCCTGAGGTTAATGATTTCTTCCAGGCTGTGGGGATTAACATTTTCATGGGATTCGGCCTTACAGAATTTTTCCCTGTATGTGTAGGATTCGGGGATAATGCAAAACCGGGTTACTGCGGATGCCTCCTCCCCATGGCACAGGCGAGAATTTCAGATGAAGGTGAAGTTCAGCTCAAAGGCGGAATGTCCATGATCGAATACTACAAAAATCCGAAAGCGACAAAAGATATATTCACAAAAGACGGATGGTTCAAAACGCAGGATGTTGGTGAACTCCTTACTGTGGAAAAAAACGGGGACAAGCTTTCATATATAAAAATAACAGACAGGATAAAAGAACTGATCATTACTGCAGGTGGAAAAAATATTTCACCGCAGCAGATTGAATCTCTGCTTGGAAATGAAGTTTTTATTTCACAATTTATTGCAATCGGAGAGGGTAGAAAATTCATCTCTGGTCTTGTTGTTCCGAACTTTATTCTTCTGGAAGCTTACTGTAAAAAGAATAATATAGAATTTGTTTCACCTGAACAGATTATAAAAAATCCTGAGATTTACAAATTCTATGAAAATCTTATAGAGAAGAAGACAAAAAGTCTGGGACAGGTCGAGAAGATTAAAAAATTTGTTCTTCTTCCGGCTGAACTTAGTCAGGAAGCAGGTGAACTTACCCCGACATTAAAATTGAAGAGGAAGTTGATTGATCATAAGTATAAATCTCAAATAGATAAACTTTATAAAGATTAAAATTATTTATATTCCGGGAGCCTCAGAGTCTCCCGGAATATATTCAAAACTATTCGGGCGAATGATTATTCGCTTCCAATATATTATAAATCTTTCACTAAATCTGAATAAATCTTTTCTTATAGTAAACCGATAAAAACATCTCTATCATCATAAACAGTAAAAATGGAACTATCATAAAAATCAGTGTAAGGAGCGACGCAATGGACAGCTCCGAAGAATTTAAAAATGGAAAGAGATAGCCTGAGTACGACGGTACAACTCCCCCTCCGATAAGAAAAACAAGAAAATATTCCGAGAACGAAACCAGAAATACAATCGTTCCGCCTGAAATAATAGACGGCAGCAGAAGAGGGAGCTCCACCTGAAAAAGTGTGGTGAAAAATCCTGCGCCGAGATTTTTTGAACATAAAGTATACTCCTCTCCATAAGCAATAAAACCTGCTGTAAGAGCACGGAGCATATATGGATAGCTCACTGTTGAGAGAATTAGAACCAGCCCTATGAACGAATCGGATAAACCGGTTCTTAGAAATATATAGTGCGCCCCCATTGCATATGACATTGCCGGAAGAAGGGCGGGGGCAATAACAACTGTTTCGATTAGAACTCTCCCTCTGAACTTTTTTCTGGCGAAAACCTGTGCTGGAAGTATTGTAATAATAACCGTAAAAATAACCGTTGCCATTGCGTATGAGAACGATGAACCAATCGACAATAAAATTCCGTTCCTTTGACTGAAGATATAATCATAGCTGCCGCTGCTGAATTTTCGCGGTATTATATCCGGATAATTCCATACCGGTGCCAAGGAGTACACCAGAAGCACCACAAGGGGGAGAGTAAAAAACAGCAGAAGCATCGTTATAAAAAATCTCTTCGCAATCACAGTTTACGGTCCCTGATGTCGATTTTTGAAATCACACGGGAATATATATAAACAAAACTCATGGAGAAAACAAATATCACCATAAGAATAGCCATCGCAACGGGACGGAGAGACAGATCCTTCATAAAAAAATAATCGTAAACCCTCATACTCAGAAGTCCGGGCTTACTGCTCCCTAAAACATATGGAATTTCAAAACTCCCGAAATTATAAACAAAAATTATAATGAATGCCGTATTGATTATCGGCACGAGAGCCGGAAGTATAATTCTGTAAAATATTCTCACCGGAGATGCGCCCAGCATGGAAGCTGTCTGTATAAGTCTGTTATCTGTTTTAACCAGAACCGCATAAACCATGACAATTACAAACGGTGTCTCCTTGTAGATGTTCGCAAGAATAATATCAAGACCGTATCGGCTGTATAGAATCCCGGGAAAATCCTCAATTCCGGAAGTAAGTCCAAGAGCTGTACTTGCAGAAGAAAAGACCCCCGATCTGCTGAAAAGCAGAATTACAATAAATCCCACGGCAATATGCGGCAGTATTAAAGGTATCTTTGCAACTATTCCAAACCTCTTCAGGCTATCGGGAAGTCTCCAGATATTATATGATATTAATACTCCGCAAATTACAGATAAAAGAGATGAAGAAATAGCCACAAAAAGAGTAAGTGCAAATGAGTGATAAAACCACGCCTCAGTAAAAAGACTTTTATAGGCAAATAAATTATCTTCATAATTATAGCCAAAAAACATTATTCCGAATGACTGAAACGCTGTAAGTACGATTCCACTCATAAATATAAATATGAACGGAATTGCAAGAGGTGAAAGTTTTAATATCGTTTTATAACCCGGTTTCATAACTCTATCTGTTGGAAAAAGTTTTCTCCCACTCCTTTTCAAGCGCCTCAACATACTCTGATGCTACTTCAGGAACGGCTTGCTTTTCCAGAACAGAAAGAGGGAGTGTTGATGAACCAAGGTCGAGTGTTTCAAATTTTTTACGGTCATCCTTACTCAGTTTTTTAAGATCGAGTACGGTAAAATCTCCCCAATTTGCAGGATCATTTTTTGAAAGCTGCGCTTCAGGCGAGAGAAGAAAATTCAGAACAACCATCGCCCCCTCTTTATTTGCAGAGTTAAAGGGAATTGCTGTAAAGTGAGTATTGTAAACAGAACCCTCTTTCATTACAAAGGTTTTTACTGTGGAGGGATATCTTCCGGCAAGTATGCGATTCTGCGCATCGGCCTGATTGTAGTTCATATTTATCAAAACTTCCCCTCTCTCAAAGAGAGTATCAAGAGCCGCAATATCTTTCGGATGATTCGCTCCATTATTCCATAGGTGTGGAGATAAATCTGTCAGATATTTCAGCCATGAAGATTTAGTCTGATCAAATAGAACCTTATCAAACTTACCTTCATACTGTTTATGACCCCCTGTTTCAGAATAGAAAACCTGTCGTATAAAAGCCGAAGCTGTAAAATCAGGAGGCTGAGGGTATGTAAATTTCCCCGGGTTATTTTTTACCCATTTTAAAAGTTTCTCATAGGAATCAGGAATATCAGTCAATTTAGCTGAATCATAAACAAAGACAAACTGCGCCCTGCCATATGGAACTTCGTAACCTTCAACGGGAAATCCGAAGTCAAACTTAATTGTTTCCGGGTTAACAAACGCAGTAAAATTCGGGAGCTTTTCCGCAACTGGTCCCCAGAGAAGTCCATTCTCTTTTGCGTTTTTAAAATTTTCACCGTTTATCCAGATGATATCCATGCTCCCTTTAACAGAACCTGCATTCTTTTCCGAGAGCAGTTTATTTACAAAAACCGAAGCATCAGCTGGAACACGAACAAGTTTTATATTATATCTTTTCTTAACTTCTGGAGCAACATAAGTATCGACCCATTTGTTGACTGCAGAGGAACCGCCCCACATGACAAAACGGACAGTGCTGTTTGACCCTTTCCTGATAACTTCTTCAAAATTCGCGCTCACTTCATTCTGTTTTTTTGAGCCACATGAGACCAAAAGCAATAATAGAAAAAATGAGAATATTTTATTCATTCTCTACTCCTTGAATTGTATTATATCATCTATAGTAATTTTTACCTTTTCATTTTGAACAAAACTTCCATTGTTATTAAAAGACCTGAGCTCTATATCTTTATATTTAACAGTCACAGTGGTGTAATGCCCGGCAAAGGCGATATTTACAACCTCCCCCTCTCCATGTTCACTTTTTTCAAGTTTTACAGATTCAGGCCGTACGCATACTTTAGCCCCATCTGAATCTTCACATGAATTGCATAACTCTTTAACCCTGTGTGCCGGAAGAATATTTATATCCCCAAGAAGCGCTGCAACATCTAATGATGCGGGGGATCTATATATCTCACCGGGGGTGTCATACTGGACAATTCCGCCATTTATCATAACCCCGATCCGATCTGAAATCATGAAGGCCTCTTTCAGATCGTGTGTAACGCTCACTGTAGTAATTCCGAACTCCTTCTGTGTCGTCCGGATAAACTCTGCAGTTTCAAACTTTAAATTCTTGTCGAGATTGGCGAATGGCTCATCAAGAAGTATCATGGGTGGATTAAGAACAAGGGCTCTTGCAATTGCAGTCCTCTGCTTCTCTCCGGCTGAAATCTGTGAAGGATACTGTCTGCCGAGCTTTCCGATTTTAACAAAATCCATAATGTCGTTTACTCTTTTTTTAACTTCACCGCTCTCAATCTTACGCGCCTTCAGTCCAAAGGCTATATTCTCAAAAACGGTCATATTCGGAAAAAGAATGTAATCCTGAAAAACCAGTATGGGCTGACTCTTTCCGTCAACTGAATCCTCTCTGATTACACTCCCCGAATCGAGCGTCTCTATACCGCAGATAATTTTAAGGAGAGTGGTTTTCCCTGCTCCTGAAGGCCCCACAATGGAAACAAGTTCACCGCGTTCCACACGGAGATTTATATCTTTCAGAATAATTTTATCCTGATACGATTTGTTTAATTTTATAATTTCTAGAAACATTTAAATCTATCTGAAGAAAATCTTCTGTACCATACTCTTCATCCACGGCTTGAAAGATTTTCTTGCAAGAGCATAACCTGCAAATTTGAAAATTTCAGCCTCTGACGGATATGGAAAAATCTGAGACATAAATCCGGTTCCCTTCATCTTATATCTTATTGCCATTGACGCCAGATGGATGATTTCACCCGCTTTGTTCCCGACGAGGGTAGCTCCTATAATTCTGTTCTTTTTACCCAGAACAAGTTTAAGAAAACCAGCGGTATCACCATCTGTCTGTGCCCGATCCATATCTTTAAGATCTACAACAACACTATCTTTATATAGTCCCGCTTCTCGCGCCATCTGCTCGGTATAACCCACGTGGGAAACTTCAGGCTTTGTATAAGTTGTCCATGGAACCATTGAGTAATCAACGGGTGATTTTTTCAGAGGAAAAATAATGTTTCTTAAAACCACTCCCGCCTGGTAACCAGCCATATGAGTAAACATATAAGGCCCCACGGCATCACCACATGCGAATATATTTTTAATATTCGTCTGCAGATATTTATTAACAGTAATAAATCCCCGGTCATCTGTTTTAACTCCCGCGTTTTCAAGACCGATCCCGCCGGTTGCAGGAATACGTCCAAGGGAGACAAGCAGATCGGTTCCGCTTATCCATTCAGTCTTCCCCTCTTTATCTATGAGTACCGATATTTTACTACCCGTTTTTTTTATCTCTTTTATCTTCGCAGATAGATTCAACGATATCCCTTCATCTTTCAGCAAGCTCTCCATAAGCGGGGCTACTTCAGGATCATCTTTCATAAACAGCTGATCCGCCATATCTATAATCTCAACACTGGAACCGAGATGCCGGAAACCCTGACCAAGCTCCAGACCAATGGGCCCTGCTCCAAGCACTATGAGTTTTTTTGGAAGTTTCTTAATGCTGAAAATATTTTTATTAGTGTAATATGGAACTTTATTAAGACCGGGGATATCCGGTACAGCCGGATTAGATCCCGCTGCAATAACTATATACTTCCCGGTAATCACCCTGTCGTGAATCCTTACAGTATGATTATCCACCAATATCCCCTTACCTTTTATTACATCAACACCAAGTGAGGTAAACCTCTCGACAGAATCGTGCGGAGCAATAACATCAACAACACCGGCGACTCTTTTCATTACTGCGGAGATATTCACATCCTTCATCGATGCAGAGATGCCGAAATTGCGCGAACTCTTAATCTCAGCGGCAAGATGGGCAGAGCGTAGAAAGGACTTGCTCGGTACACATCCTGAATTAAGACAGTCCCCCCCCATTTTATCCTCTTCAATGAGAGCTACCTTCGCCCCCATGGAAGCACCGCCTGATGCAGTGACAAGTCCGGCACTCCCTCCGCCGATTATTATTATATGATAATTATAGTTCATATCCACACCTCTGATTTACTATTTTAAACCACTATTCAAGCTAACATCTATCCGCTAATTTGCAATAGTTAACATCCTCTTTTAAGTCCCATTCCGGGGGATTTAGGGGGCTTTCAGAGGATGTTTTTCCTATTCAAATAATACTTGTAATTATAACTCAGTTACCCTGCTACTTCGTACAACGTTTACAATTTTTTTCACTGCCAGAGGGAAAATTCCCAGAATAACGAATGATATAATAAGCCCTGGAGATAGAATCCCTGAAAGAGAATCGATCTTTCCTATCTCCTTACCGGCATTAACATAAACAGCAGTACCTGCAAGCATACCTATCTGCGACACCCAGTAAAATGTAATCAGTTTAATCCTTGAGAGACCCATGAGCAGATTAATAATAAAAAACGGAAACACCGGAATAAGTCTAAGCATAAAAAGATAGAATGCCCCCTCCTTCTCAATCCCGGCGTTAATTGCAGATAGCTTCTCTCCGAACTTCTCCTCTACCCAACCGCGTAAAAGATATCGTGAAACAAAACATGCCAGTGTGGCACCTATGGTACTTGCGAAAGATACAGCTGCCAGCCCGATAAAGAACCCGAAGAGTGCACCCCCTGCAAGAGTCATCACAGCAGCACCGGGGAGAGATAGAGCTGTAACGGCAATATATATGAGCATATAAATACTTATAGTCAGAAGTTTGTTACCGGTATAAAAAGCATAAAAACTCTCTCTTGATTCTTTAATATATGAAAGAGTAAAATACCGGTTCAGATCAAATATAAAAAAAGAAGCAGCACAAGCTGCAATCATAATCAGAATAATTATTCTTTTAAACAGATTACTGTTCACAGTCATAAATTATATCCTCACTCTGTAATAAAGCCATATAAGAAAAAATACCACAAATATAAAAAGGAATACCCATGTGAACACCGGTGCACCTTCAGCCAGAGAGAGGACAAGCCCCAAAACTGCTGTCCCGGACCATAACAGTTTCATTGTAAGCATATGCCTGTAAGTATCAGCATCGGCTCTATACGCAATTAAAGAGATCCCTCCAATCCCCATGAGCGCCGCGGCAACAAGACGTGTGGCAACAGATTCAGGGCTATCCCATCCTAGAAGCATCATCGTCTTCACAGGGGCAAACATCAGAGGAACAGCGACAACATAATCGAGTATAAAATGAAGAAGAAATAACTTCCGTAATATTTCCGGTACCATAACAAACCCCTTTTTGGCTGAGAGATAATCTCAATACTTTTTATGATTATAAAATTATTATATTCCAGATTATTACATAATAACTGTATTTTAAAAAAAATACAACACATAAATTATACAATTAAAAACCGTAAGTGTGACAATTGCTTAACAGTTAAAACGTGATCAAATTTATATCCGCAGCGCTGCGCGCTGCACCTGAAAAGGGGATTACGGGGGCTGCACCCCCGTAATCCCCTTTTCAGGCGTATGCGAAGCATATGCACTCCTAAAAATAATTCGCTACCATTATTTTTGTGAATATTATTCATTTTATTATATTGACTAAAATCAAAAAATCGTTATATTAACATTATTTTTAAAGAAAACAAATTCAAATTTAGAGAGGGAACATGAAAATCAAAAAATTTATACTGGTAATTATTGCAGCTGTAACATTTTTTTCACCGGCAATGTTGTCTGCACAGGATTCAGAATCGGGAATTAACAGCAGTAACCATGGACTTCACCTTAGAGGCGGACTCGGTGCAGGTCAGATCTTCTGGGGCTACATCAGTCACGGAAGCAGCAGCGGAGATCTTGGAACAGGAGCAGGAGTTAACTTAAATCTTGCTGCTATGTACAACTACTCATTCCTGGGTCTTGAATTCAGTATGCTCAGTGGTACAATAGGAGATCTGGAATGGACAGATAAAGATTCTGGAGGCACTGAATACACTTATAAATCAACAGGAACAGGGAGTTACAATAATTTTGATTTTAAAATAGGTGCTAAATTATTCACCGAACCGGGAGATATGGGTTATACATATCTCTATGGCGGAATGCGTTTCTGGAATTCTGAAAGAAAGCAGAATTCAGTGGAATATGGTCCTTATGTTGAAGCAACAGATCAAACACGTAAAGCTAAAGGTGATGGATGGATCGCCGGCTATCGTGATTTCAGCACATTCGGCTGGGATGAAGGTTTTGCCATAGTCATGCAGACAGGTTTATTTTTTGGAAAAGCACCTGTAAGTGAAATGACAACAAATGGAGTGGATCAGACCTATCCGGTTAAGGACTCCATTTTCTTCGGATTTGAAGCTGCAGGCGGGGTTGCATTTCAGAATATAGGTCTTTCCGTCATCGGAGGTCTGCGGGGAGAGATCAATGCAACTACCTTCAAAGATTCAGCAGCTCCCACAAGTGAAGAATCTATTTTCGGTTTCGGAAATGCTGTCTTCTTTGTTGAAGCAGGGATGATGTTTTAACAATTAACCCATAAATTTACAGTAAATGATTATTTCTCCGCCGCGCCGAAGGCGCGGCAGAGAACAATTTTTTCACCGGCTTTTAAACAATTACAAAATTTAACAACACGATTATTGCTTTCTTCTTTTAAATTCAATATCTTGATTAAAAGGAGAAACTTATGAAAAATCTGAAAGACAAAATGCTCTACTCCGCGTTCATTGGTGATGCCCTTTCTCTTGGTGTACACTGGATATATTCAAGTGATACAATAATTGATAAATACGGCAAAATTACAGAATATATTGATCCTTCAAAAAGTCAGTACCATAATAATAAACTTAAAGGTGAACAGACTCATTACGGCGATCAGATGCTGATTCTTCTGGAATCTCTTGCTGAAAAAAATGGTTTCGAAATTGAAGCTTTCAGTGAAAAATGGCAGAATCTGTTTTCAGATTATACCGGATATTTCGATGGAGCTACAAAAACCACTCTTGCTAATATTAAAAACGGAACACTCTTTCTCAATGCCGGGAGCGAGTCAAACGATCTTGCGGGAGCTGCAAGAATCGCGCCCCTTGTTTACTTTTACCATAATGATATTGAACTCCTTGTAAAATATTCAAGAGAGCAGACCATGCTTACTCACAGAGACCCTCACGTTATTGAAGCTGCAGAATTCTTCGCCCGAACAACGGTTCTCGTTTTAAATGGTGAACATCCCCTTGATGCAGTAAAAAAAACCTCACGTGATCACTTCGGTAAATCAGTACTTAGTGAGTGGACAGCGAAAGGGATTGAAACTAAAGATGAAGAGACAATTACAACACTAAATAAAATCGGTCTCACCTGCCATATTCATCAGGCCTTCCCGGGTGTAATTCAGGTAATTGCCCGTCATGAAAATAATTTAAAAACCGGACTCTCTGAATGTATTTCAGCCGGAGGGGATAATGCCGCACGTTCAATAACAGCAGGGATGATTTTAGGAGCATCAGAATATTCAGGGGAACTGCCGGAGGAATGGATTAAAGAATTAAGATCAGAAAAGAAAATTAAAAAAATTCTTGAAACTTTAAACATTACAAAATGAATCTAAAATTTAACATATTTGATTTCACAGATACAGATATTAATCTATTCTCAATTCTTATAAAAAATTACAGGAGTCCCCCGTGAAAAAAACAGCTCTTTCCGCTTTACTGCTTTTTCTGAATATTTCAATTCTATCTGCACAGACACCCGTTTCAAAATCTGTTGTTAAAATATATACAGTAGCAAGCAGCTACAACTACGATAACCCCTGGCAGATGGGGGGGCAGTCAAACGGTACAGGTTCCGGTTGTATTATTGATGGAGACAGAATTCTTACCAACGCCCACGTTATAAGCAATAACACATTTATCCAGGTGAAGAAAGCCGGTCAGGCGACTAAATATACAGCTTATGTTGAATCGATTTCACATGAAAGTGATCTTGCCATACTTAAAGTAAATGATCCCGAATT
>JBBRFT010000100.1:0-11717 GCA_038241375.1 Spirochaetota bacterium | reverse complement strand
GGGTTCTCCTCCTTGTCATTTTCAGAAATGAGAGCAAATTTTTTACCATTGGTTATAATCGATGCCGATGCACCAGATTCTCTATATCTGAATGTATCCTTACCCGCTGGGTCTGTTTCAAATTCATGCCTCATACTCTTTATAACGGATACTTTTTTATCCAGACTTTTATAGTGAGCTATAAGTTTTTCAATTAAAGTTGTTTTGCCTGAGCCGGAACGCCCGGTGACTGATATAATCTGCTGATTCATTGTGTCCCCCTCTGACTGAAAAAAATATCTCCGGCAGCTATGATTGCAAGAATAATTTACTATGGATTTTTAAAACCGGGTTCAGAGCCCTATCTAGAGTCTTCTTCTATTTTACATTTCTGTAATGAATTATAGCCCTGTATTAAGAAAAATCCTTGAATAATTACTATATTTTATCGAAGGTCATTTTTTTAGAATAGCTTTAATTGTGGTATTTAAATTCTCCATAGTTTAAAGAGATAGTTTGGCTGGTTTTAATACTGAATTTTAAGAAAATGACGTTGTTTAATGGTTGTCTTCCTGACATCTTTATACAATTGTCAAAAAAAGTATTAAATCACAGTTTTCTGAGTAATTTATTTTTGATTACCCGGTTCTGTAAGGTCACAATCGAAATTTGAGGGAACAATGAGTGCTGAAAATATAAAGTGCTGTATTATTGCCGGCGGTACAAGCGGAAGATTCGGCAGCGATAAATCTCTCCATGTATACAATGGCAAACCTATGATTCAGCATACATACGATGCGTTAAAACCGGTTTTTGACGAAATCTATATAATCGCTCCCGGCGGTGAAAAATTCTCATTTCTCGATGCTATTATTATACCCGATATAATTCCAAAACTCGGCCCCATAGGGGGGATTTACACCGCCGTAGAATCTATCGATATGGAGAGAGCTTTCGTCTTCCCCTGCGATATGCCTTTTATTAATACCGATTTTATCAGATACATGACAGAGATTCCCGATTATTACGATATAATTGTTCCGGAATTAAACGGGAGATATCAGCCTCTTCATGCGATTTACTCAAAAAGATGTGCAGATGGTATAAAAAGAAAGATTGAGTTGGAAGATTACAGAATGAGCGGATTTTACGAGGGATATAACATCCGTGCTGTCATTGAGGATGAGATCAGTTTTTATGATGATCCCTTTAGAATGTTCAAAAATATTAATTTCAAAGAGGATCTTGGAGAATAAGTTACTTCTCTAACCTCTGGCTATCTCTTTTATGAATGGACAAATTACCTACATCTTAAGCCCCCCAAACCCCCGGGGATTGGGGGAGCGGGGGCGGCAATTTGATGTATGATTTTTTTTACAACAGAAGTTTTAAATTAAGTCAAAAAAAATGATTTAACAATGGATGACATATGAACCTTAAAGATCTATCAGTATCAGATGAAGAAAATTACAGACCAAAAGAGGAGTGCGGAGTCTTCGGCATTTACGGCAACTCCAATGCGGCTAATCTTACATATCTTGGGCTCTATTCACTTCAGCATAGAGGGCAGGAATCCGCAGGGATAGCATCTTCTGACGGGGAGCATATATACCGATACGCAGGCATGGGTGAAGTTAACGAAGTCTTCAATCAGGAGCATATTGATAATCTTGCGGGATGTATGGCTATCGGGCATAACAGGTATTCTACAACAGGTTCGTCTTATCTGCGGAATGCCCAGCCTTTCCGTGCGGCGTCAGTTCTTGGTCCTATAGTACTTTCCCATAACGGTAACCTGACAAATGCCGGAACAATAAGGTACGAGCTGGAGAAGAAGGGTTCTATTTTTCAGACTACAATCGACTCTGAAGTAATAGTTCACCTCATGGCGCGGTCCGAGAAAGATGATATAATGGATGCGCTGATTTATTCTCTGAAGCAGATAAAGGGGGCATATTCCCTGCTTGTAATGAACAGAGATCGTCTCTTCGCAGTCCGCGATCCTCACGGTTTCAGACCTCTCAGTTTAGGTAAGCTTGAGGGAGGATGGGTTGTGGCATCTGAAACTTGCGCTTTTGATATTATCGGTGCTACATACGAGAGAGATGTACAGCCCGGGGAGCTCATTGAGATAACATCATCCGGTGTAAGATCGTTTTTCCCCTTTGAAAAACATGATGAGTCTCTCTGTATTTTCGAGTATATATATTTTTCACGTCCTGACAGCCGGATCTTTGGTGAGTCTGTTTATGACATGAGAATAAAGCTTGGACGAATGCTGGCGAAACAATCTCCCGTCGAGGCGGACATTGTGGTGCCGATTCCTGACTCGTCTAACTGTGCGGCCCTCGGTTACTCGAAGGAATCGGGTATCCCCTTTGAGCTTGCCATGATCCGGAGTCATTATATCGGAAGGACATTTATTGAGCCGACTCAGAAGATCCGCGATCTCGGCGTAAAACTAAAGTTTAATGTTGTAGCATCAGTTGTAAAAGATAAACGTGTTGTAGTTGTTGACGATTCAATTATGCGCGGAACAACTATGAGGAAAATTATAAAGATGTTCCGGAATGCCGGGGCGAAGGAAGTTCATGTCCGCATATCGGCACCTCCGACGAAATTCCCATGTTTTTACGGAATTGATATTCCAACACGGAGCGAGCTCATTGCCGCAACTCATACTCTTGATGAGATATGCAAATATCTTAGGGTCGATTCTATCAGCTATATGACTATCGATACACTAATTGAAGCGGTCAATTGTCCGTCTCAGAAATACTGTACTGCATGCTTTGACGGATGTTACCCCTGCAAGCTTGATGATATGGCGGACAGTGATGATAATCTCAAATTTCAGTTCGACGAGGGTAACGGAAAGTATTACTAGTGTTTCCCCCGCACCCTCGATGTCATTAAGTTAAGCCCCCTTCCGGGGGGTTTGGAGGGCTGTTGTGAAACTTTAAGCTCTTAACTTAATAACATTGGGGTAGAGCCCCTTTGAAGCTCCCACAGGGCGCTCCGGCCTGCGATTTCCAAAACGTATTTTTGGAAATCGCAGGCTTTAAAAATACTTGACGTTTTTTATTCACTGTTATTTATGACATAGGAATAGGTCATTAGTTCAATTGGTAGAGCACCGGTCTCCAAAACCGGCTGTTGTAGGTTCGAGTCCTACATGGCCTGCATTAGGTAAACCCCGTAGAGCAACGTCTCTACGGGGTTTTTAATTGACATTCTTTTTTTTTACCTTACATTTGAATTAATATTCAGCATTTCAATTGAATTATAATATTTGTGAGGAGTCTGCAATGAAAAAGATTATTTCGATAAAAGAGTTCAGCGATGAACTTATGGCGCGTATTGATAAGTCAAAGGATATCGACTGCTGTAAAGAGGAGATCAAAAATCTCGCCGCTATATGCAAAAAAGAGATTCCCGATGTTAAAATTGAAGTTAACTGGAAAGACTGATTAAAAGGTAAGGTTTATATATTGTATGGGGAACCGCAGTGTTGTTGTACTTGACTTTGAAACAACCGGTCTCTCTCCGTTTTATGGAGACCGGGCTATTGAGGTTGGAGCAGTGCTCATATCTGATAATGAGATCGTAGGCCGTTTTCAGAGTCTTATGAATCCGGGAATGAGGATCAGCAGTTTTATTGAAGACTACACCGGAATAACAAATAAAATGCTGAGCAGCGCACCGCCAGTTGATGAAGTTATGTCGGATTTCCACTCCTTTATGGATCAGCATCATCTTGTTGCGCATAATGCAGGTTTTGATTGCCGGTTTCTTGATGCGGAGCTCGATCGTATCAGAAGAATGCGTGTCGGTGAGTTTGCATGCTCAATGCTTCTCTCGCGCCGTCTTTACCCTGAAGCGCCAAATCATAAACTGGAAACACTTGTCCGATACAAAAAGCTGAAGACAACAGGCGTACACCATCGTGCTCTTGCAGATGCTGAGATGACTGGGCATTTGTGGATTGAAATGATAAAAGATCTTAAATCAACTTTTAATATACGGGATGTTTCATTTGATCTTATGCGGAGATTATCAAAGGTGCCGAAAGCGAAAGTTTCTGTGTTTTTGAATAAAGCAGCAGAAAATCAGGATTGTAAATTTTAATCGTACCACACTTCGCCTGAGTATGTTTAGTCAGAAATCGATTTTCATCGTATCTATAATATATAGTGGGACCATCTGCTGATTATGACAATACAGCATAAAGGCTGTATATTAAATGTGACAGGTAAGGATTTTGTCAAACGGCTGAAAAGTCACGGATGGGAACTCGATAGAGTAAACGGTTCACATCATATAATGTTTCAGGGGTATCTACATCTTTTAAATATTTTTTCCATCAGCAGCTGCAAGTTTCAGTCGGTGAGAATTTGTCATCGACTCGCTTCCTTCTTTTTGTAAACGCTTTTTAAATTGGGTACCCTTTGAAATCCCGGTATCCTGTAAAATTATTTTTGAACTGCAATATCGGTTTTACGATTCAATCATATGTTTTGAAATAATCTTAAGATCAGTGGGAGTATCTATATCGTTTTCCCATCGGGCGGCGTTTTTGCTTATTTTGAATATTGATCCGGCGAATCTGCTCACATCAATACTGTAAACGCTTGCAATAATATCGAATAAGGAATTGACAAAAGTTTTTTCGTTGATTTTTTTATTTTTAATCTGTTTGATCAGATCGAAGTTTTTTGTCTTCATGAGGTAATATATTATTTTTGAAAAGACACTTGGGGTCAAAGCTTTCCGTATGTTGTAAAAAAAGTTTAGAACTTCTTTGTCGATTATCTCATCCATCCCTGAATTTTTCAGCATTGCCCCGGAATTGCCCACGCGCGCCTGATAATTTTCAAAGCCGACAAAATATTTCAGTTTTCCTTTGTTTTTTCCTCTTTTGATATACTTATGCTTGTAGGTCAGCCAGTCATCGTGAAGATCTTCAAATCCGACTATCCCGAATATCATCCCGACGGTCACGCCTCGGTGGTCTTTTTTCTTCCCGAGTATTCCACTATATTGATCATGAATCCATTCAACATCATCCGATGTAATTCGCGGAGTGTCTCCGAAGAATACATCAATCCTGTCGTCGTAATCGATATCTCTATTGTAGAAATCTTTCCAGTTGGCGCCGACGGAGTTTTTAATCTGTCTCAGTTCAAGCCGTGGATAATCGCCGGTATTAATTAATTTCTTCAGGCTCTCTATGTCGTTGTACACAAAAATTTTATCGTATATTGGTTTGCCTTTTTTTTCAGCATTATTAACCGCGTCTATAACATACTGAAGTACAGGTTTGCTGCCGATTTTTTCAAGAAACTTGTTCCGGCCCATATATATAATTTCACCGTCATAGGATTGACGAAGTTCTCGACGTAACTTCAACTTTGTAAGAAGGCCCGGTTTATCATATCCCGCCAATATAAGAGCAACTGTGGATGTCTTTGATTTAGATGTCTGATTTGATTTCAATTCTAATAGTACCTCTTATCAATTATAACGCAATATTGATAAAATTCTCTTTTATTTCAATAAATTTTTATTTTTTTATCAAATGTAAACTATGATCGATTTAAAAATTAATTTTTTACTTTTAAATACACCTGTTCTTCGTTATACTATCTACAGGGCTGTTTCCCATTGAGTTCAGCTTTAAGGAATATTATGATTCTGTTAATTATATCAGATCTGCATATAGGAATTAATGACCGTCGAAACGATGTTTTTAAATGGAATCCAAAGGATTTCATTAAAACAATGAATTCTTATATAAAAAAATATAAGGTCGAACAGGTAGTATTAAACGGTGATATTTTCGAACTTTATAAGTACTCTTTTGAAGAGATCAGGAGTGCTAATACTGAACTTGTCGAATATCTCCAGCAGTTCTATTATATAGTCGGCAATCACGACAGTCTCTACGAATTCGGAAATAATTCCTGGGAATATACAAACTCTTCGGGGCAGAAAATTTTTATTGAACACGGTCATAATGTTGACTGGAAAAACGGTTCTCTCTCCGGAAGATATATCGCGAGAATACTTTATCATATTTTGAAGAAGCTCGTTAAAATATACAGAATACGGAAACTGTATTACAGGGTTGTGGAGTGGCAGGATCAACTTCATAGAATTCCCCGGAAATACGACCGGTATAAATATCTGAATTATGCCCTTAAGCTTCTTCTGGAATATGATACGGTAATTTTAGGGCATACTCATAAGCAGGAATTCATCACAACATATTTTATTAACAGGAAAAAAAGATATATCAACAGCGGCACCTGCTGCCATGGAAAATTTGAGGGTATAATTTTTAATACAGAGACTTTGTCCTACGAGTTTGTTCATCCTCATAGGGACCCGGATCCGATTGATGATGATTTGTAAATCCTGTCTTGCCAATGGCGGCGAAGAAATAATACTCAGGTAAGCCCTGGATTTAATGCAATTACGCGGTTAAATAAAGAGATATTTCAAATCTATTTTCGGGATATCTTTTTTTCTTGCCATAAAACCCCTATGTTACCTAATCTAGACAGAGGGAATTATGCGTACATTTGCAAAGAAATTATGGAACAGAGAGGGGGGCTATGGGGAACTTCTCGTAACGGCTGCTCCTCTGATATTGAGTACCGCTTCATGGTCGCTTCTTCAGTTTATCGATAGAATGTTTCTAACATGGTACTCGCCGGAATCTGTTGCGGCTTCGATGCCTGCAGGTATTGTTAACTTTACATTCATGTGTCTCTTTTTAGGTACAGCTTCATATGTCGGTACATTTGTTGCACAGTACTACGGTGCCGGCGAGAATCATAAAATCGGCAAGTCGATCTGGCAGGGAATATACATCGCTCTTTTCGGATCGGTAGTGATTTTTTTGATCGGTTTTGCAGCAGAGCCTATTTTCAGATTTGTCGGTCACAATCAGGAAGTTCAGCGGCTCGAAGTTATATATTTTAGAATTCTATGTTTTGGTGCACTCGGTCCGATTACTTCATCAGTTTTTTCAGGTTTTTATTCAGGCAGAGGTAAAAACTGGCCGGTAATGTGGATCAGTTTTACCTCCGCCGGTGTAAATATCGTCCTCGATTATGTTTTCATTTTCGGGCATTTCGGATTTCCTGAAATGGGTATTACCGGCGCTGCAATAGCCACGGTTATTGCCGGTTTTACTCCCTTTATAATTTACGGATTTCTTGTTTTCGGGAAAGAGCATAATGTAAATTTCGGAACACTGTCAGGCTATAAGTTCGATATTGATCTTTTCCGGCGGATACTTAAATTCGGATTCCCCAGCGGAGTCCATATGTTTATCGAAATCGCGGGCTTCTCCGGTTTTCTTCTTATCGTCGGAAGGCTTGGGACAACGGAGCTTGCCGCAACCAATATAGCGCTGAATATAAATTCAATCGCGTTCATGCCGATGATCGGTTTCGGGATTGCAATCTCCATGCTCACGGGGCAGAACATCGGGCGGGGGAGTATCAATATTGCCGAGAGAGTTATCTGGTCAGGTTTTCAGCTCTGCTTTGTTTACATGTCGCTTATTGCTCTTACATATTTCTTCTTTCCGGAAATTTATATTTTCCCCTTCGCGGCAAAGGCTAATCCCGAAGGGTTTGTTCGTATAAGAGAGTTTACGATTATACTTTTAAAATTTGTTGCAATTTATTCAATATTCGATACTCTTAATCTGGTTTTTGCGTCTGCAATCAAAGGAGCAGGGGATACCAGGTTTGTAATGATGATGGGATTTTTTCTATCACTGTTTCTTCTTGTTATTCCGTCATATATTGCGATAGTAATAATGGGGAGAGGGTTATATACAGCCTGGGGTATTGCTTCACTCTATATTTCACTCCTTGGGTTTTCATATCTTATCCGCTTTCTTACAGGTAAGTGGAAAACCATGAAGGTTATTGAACATGTTGTAGTATTGCCGTCAAGCTGTCCCGATGTTCCGTGTCTGGATTTATAGTGACGGTTTCTAAACTGTTGGTAAATTTTGTCTTCACTCTGCCTCGGGCGCGGGAGAGACAAAAATTTTTTTTGAGCAATTACGATTTATAAAAAGTGTTGAATAAAAGATGCTGTGACCTTTTGTCTATATTTATATTATAAGAGGATTAAATGGAATTTGATATTTTAAGTCTGGCTCTGATCTTTTGTGCAAGAGTTCTGGATGTGTCAATTGGAACTTTCAGGATTATACTCGTATCAAGAGGGTATAGAAATATAGCTCCGTTTCTCGGATTTTTTGAAGTTCTAATCTGGATAACAGCGCTGGGACAGGTTATAAAGAATCTTAACGGACCTGTGAGCTATATTGTTTATGCTGCCGGTTTTGCCACAGGAACATTTATAGGGATGAAACTTGATTCATTAATCTCAATAGGGTACCAGTCTCTGAGAATTATAACTACAGAGAAAGTGACAGTTCTCCCTTTGACATTGCGTGAAGAGGGTTTCGGAATTACAACCGTACCCGGACGAGGGATGAAAGGTGAGGTTCTTCTTATTTATACAACGGTGCCGAGAAAAAAAGTAAAACATGTTCTGGAAATTGTTCAGGAGCTTGAGCCGCATTCGTTTATTACTATTGAAGATGTCAGATCGTATAAATCCGGCTTTGTTTCCAGCGGGGGATTAATGACAAGCCTTGGACGCGGAATAGTAAAAAGAAAATAATAATTTTTCAGTAATAATTCTTAAACATATTATTTCGTGTAAAAATAAAGAAGTTATATCCCCGCCGCCTTCGGCGGCGGGGATAATGGAGTTTTTTTACCACTAAAGAGTTAAGGAATAATTACTGGTAATTTTTAATAAATAAAAAGGATAATAAAATGGAAAAAGTTTCGAATGAAAAGCTTTATAATAAAATAAAATTAAGACTCTCTATAATTGATCTTGTGCTCGACCTCCTGCTTATTACAGTTCTTGCTTTTTCGGGAGTGTCAATACTAATTGCTGAAATGTCCGGTGTGACAGGTAACATGTACGGAGATTTTCTGTTGTTTATTCTATTTATTGGACTGGGGTTTTCAATCATAGGACTCCCCTTTGATTTTTACGGCAGCTATATTGTTGAGCATAAATTCGGTCTCTCGAACCAGACTTTTTTAAAGTGGGTATGGGAACGGTGTAAGTCGACACTGTTAAGTGTGGTAATCGGGGTACCTGTATCGCTGGTGTTTTATTTTCTTATCAGGAGTATGGGCGATAAATGGTGGTTATACTTCGCTGGATTTATTTTTGCAATTTCTGTCTTTATGGCAAGGATTGCTCCCGTTGTGATTTTTCCGCTGTTCTATAAATTTACAAAGCTTGAAGATGGTGAAATCAAAGAGAAGCTCGAAAAGATTCTTGCTGATGTGAATATTAAGATTACCGGGATATTTAGTTTCAACATGAGTAAAGATACAAAAAAAGCCAATGCAGGTTTCACCGGGCTTGGTAAAAGTAAAAGAATAATTTTAAGCGATACGCTTCTTGAAAAATTTTCTCCCGACGAAATTGCAATCGTGTTTGCCCATGAAGCGGGACATTACAAACATCGCCATATAGTAAAGAATATAATGTTCAGCACGGTTGTGATATTTACATCATTTTACATCTGCAGCGTATTTCACGTTATTACTATAACAAGTATGGGATTTGAAAATGTCTATGATCTCGCAGCGCTCCCGGCTTTGATCTTTTATCTTACACTGTCCGGCCTGATAATGATGCCGATTACAAACTATATTTCAAGAAGATATGAATTTCAGGCGGATGCTTATGCGCTTAAAATAACTTCTGATCTGGATTCATTCATAAGTACAATGGAAAAACTGGCAGAGATAAATCTAGCCGATAAAGAACCTCACCCTGTTGTTGAATTTTTTCTCTACAGTCATCCGTCAATTAAAAGAAGGATAGAGGCTGCCCGAAATTTAAAGTAAAATAAAAATTCATCCCCTTTAGTAATATAATTTAAGGGGATGAATTTAGGATAAAAAAATTAACGGATATTTAAATGCATAAGTTTAATAGACTCCGTGTCATTTATAGAGTTGAAAGGTTTTTCTCCATTATATTCAAATTCCTTATATAATATAGATCTTAAGGTTTCAGCTCCTATTTTATCTCCAACACGCTGAGATTTTTTTCCTGTTACTTCTGAGATACCACCTTTATAGCCGAGTTCTTTGCATATTTTATATGAATACATAAAGAGTTCGTACGCGATAGATCTGTTCATATATTCTTCAGCTACGCCGACCATTATTACATGCAGTATTTCTCCGGGTTTAACCGGGTTATTTTCAAGATACCACCCGTCAAGATCTTCAAGTAGTGCGATGATCGGCATGAAATTTAGAGGGATACCGGATATATCTCCAGGTTGATCTGTAGTGATGTCTTCGAGGAGTATGCACCCGATTACTTCATTAGTGTTTTTATCTTTGGCTATTGTTGTTAAATTCTGTTTGAGCAGATTGTCTTTAACAAAAATATTGAGAAAAATTTTCAGATCTTCAGGGGAGAGATTTACTGCAATACTTAATGGGTCATTTTTTGAAAAAGTAGTCATAATACATTGAAGGGCGCTTTCAATATAGTTTTTAGAAATTATTTCGTAAATTATTCCGTCTTTTTCAACTGGTATAAATAGGTCTTTTTTAATGGTCATTCAGTATACCTTGTTTTATGTTAATTTTGTTAAATAGTAAGCGAAATATTTATTATAAGTTTTAAAAGTGTCAAGTTTAAATAAAATTAGACTTTTTTATTGTTGGTTGTTAATATTTTACACCAACAGCAGGGTCATTCACTCTTTTTTATTATTTATATTCAAAAAAAATCTTGAAATATATGAAGTTAAATGTAATATTTTGTATATAAGCTTCAGTAATTTCTATACTTAAATATATGTAAAGGAATTAATGTATATGTATTTAGTTTTTCCATGAACGGCGTTATGCTACCGGCATTATGGGAAAAAAATATCGGGAGGTTTTCAGGGATGAATAAATATATTGAAATAGTTGAAGATAAAGATAAAGAGATGGTCCTTCGCAGATTTAAAAACAAGATCAGGTATTATAAATATATAGGTAGCGCATTTGTAATGGGTGACGGAATTGTTATTGTTCTTCTTGCCATTGCCTATGTTACCGGTAAATCTAATGCGATGAACATCGGGATTTTCATCGCGGTTGTTGCAGCACTCACTATCCCTTTTATTATGTCCTCTTTCAATAAAGTCTGGCAGCTTGGATCAGATATAGAATCAAATCGTGTGCAGGTTGTCTCCGGCAGAATTGATAAAATGAAAACGGAAGTAGTAAGAAAAAGAAAATTTAATATTTTCTTTCTGGAAAGAAATGAAATTCGTATTGATGATGATTACTGTGATCCGGTATCTGCCGGTGATAAAATAAATATTTCCCGCGGGATTTCATCGAAGGTGGCAATCTCTGCTGTTAAACTTCTGGAAGATGTATAATGTTTAGTAGAGCAAGGGGCTGCAGCCTCTTGTCCTGAAATCAATTGAGTTCCCCGTTTTATGCCGGCAAAATAGAGTCTAAAAAATCATTATTATATTCAGTGAGAAAAAAAATGATAATTTTAAAATCTGATCAGATCAGTACATTTTTAGGGTATAATACTTACGGCCGGGCTTATTCATATTTCAAACAGGGGAATGTGGTTGAAATATGGGAAGA